>NZ_JBBYHU010000049.1:0-19080 GCF_038289905.1 Flavobacterium flavipallidum
TAAATATAAGAAATTTCATTCATTTAAGCAATATAAACACATAAAATTATGGATCGAATTATTGATTTATATGACTTATATAACAAAAAAAGTCGGAAGAATAATCTTCCGACCATGACTACCCGAAAGAAGCTTTTTAAATCATTTAATTCAAAACTAAATCATAAACCTGATGGGCTATTTCCAATTCTTCATTGGTAGGAATGACTAAAATTTTAGTTTTTGCATTTGGCGTATTTATTTCCCTAATATCTTTAGAACGAGTTTCATTTTTATAGTCGTCTAATTCAATACCTAAATAGTCCATATCCATACAAACAGCTTTTCTGATAAAAGATGAATTTTCGCCAATTCCAGCTGTAAACACAATGGCGTCTACACCATTCATTGCTGCGGCATAAGCTCCAATGTATTTTTTTATGCGATACACATTCATTTCTAATGCCAGTTTACAATTGGGATCTCCTTTTTCAGCATTAGCTTCAATATCTCTTAAATCACTGTGACTCGTTAGTCCAAGCATCCCGCTTTGTTTATTCAACATCGTACTAACATCATTTAACGAATAGCCTAACGAATTAACCATATAAAAAATCACAGCCTGATCGATATCACCACTTCTGGTTCCCATTACCAATCCATTTCCCGGACCAAAACCCATACTGTGATCTACGCTTTTTCCGTCTTTCACTGCAGTAATACTACAACCATTACCTAAATGAACTGTGATTATTTTACTGCTATTTTCTAAATAAGCAATCGCTTTTTCTGAAACATATTTATGTGAGGTCCCATGAAAACCGTAGGCTCTAATTTTATTTTCAGTAAGTAAATAATTCGGAATAGCATAGCGATAGGCTACTTCGGGCATGGTTTGATGGAAAGCGGTATCGAAAACAGCAATTTGTTTTGCCTGAGGAAAAACTTCTTCGGCAACGATAATTCCTTCTAAATTAGCCGGATTATGCAAGGGAGCCAATTCAAAAAGTTGCTTGATTTTTTCCTTTACCTCTTCGTTAATCAACACCGTATCCGAAAAAGTCGCTCCTCCATGAACAACTCGGTGTCCTACTGCGTCAATTTCGGAAGTACTTTTTATGACACCTACTTTTTCATCCATCAACAAAGTGGATATTTTTTCTAATCCAACTTTGTGATTCAGAATAGGTAAAATCTCTTCTATAGAATTCTGATTCGTTTTATAACTAAAATTTGAAGTTTCTAAACCAATACGATCAATCATACCTCTACAAATCACTACCTTAGCCGGCATATCGATTAATTGGTATTTAATAGAAGAGCTTCCTGAATTTATAATAACTATTTTCATTTTTATTAAAAGATTAAAAAATTGAAATATTAAAAGATTAATCTTTAAATCATTAAATACTTCAATCTTTAAATTAAAATTACAATCCCTGCGCCTGAATAGCTGTAATTACGACCGTGTTGATAATATCATCAACTGTACAACCACGACTCAAGTCATTTACAGGTTTGTTTAATCCTTGTAACATTGGTCCAATGGCTAAGGCTCCGGTTTCTCTTTGAACTGCTTTGTAGGTATTATTTCCGGTGTTCAAATCAGGAAAAATTAATACACTTGCCTGTCCGGCTACTTCTGAGTTTGGCATTTTACTCTGACCCACTTCCATATCTACAGCAGCATCGTACTGGATAGGACCTTCTATTTTTAAATCAGGGCGTTTTTTCTTTACAATTTCGGTGGCAGTTCTTACTTTTTCAACCTCATCCCCTTTTCCTGAAGAACCTGATGAATAGGACAACATAGCCACTTTAGGTTCTATTCCGAAAGCCAAACTGGAATCGGCAGAAGAAATGGCTATTTCAGCCAATTGTTCCGCAGTTGGATTTGGATTGATGGCACAATCTCCAAAAATAGAAACACGATCTTCCAAACACATAAAAAAGACAGAAGAAACAACACTGGAATTCGGTTTGGTTTTAATAAACTGCAATGCCGGTAAAATAGTATGCTGCGTAGTATGAGCCGCTCCCGAAACCATTCCGTCAGCATGCCCTTTATACACCATCATCGTTCCAAAATAAGAGACATCTTCCATTAAATCTCTGGCCATCGCCATAGAAACATTCTTATTTTTTCGAAGTTCGTAATAGGTATTTACATAATCTTCATAATATTCCGATTCAATTGGAACGATGATATTAATTTTCGAAAAATCAAATGCAATACCTAATTCGGTTACCTTATGTTCAATTTGTTTTTTATTTCCAATAATCGAAATATCCACTACATCCATGGCTAATAATCGGGAAGCAGCAATAATTATTCTATCGTCATTTCCTTCCGGTAACACAATGTGCTTGCGGTGTTGTTTGGCTCTTTTGACCAAATTATACTGAAACATTTTAGGCGTCATACCTTCGGCTTCAAAAGCACTCAATTTATCTGCCAATTCGTCCAAATTAACATATTTTTCAAAAGTTCTTATGGAGGTTTCTATTTTGTGTTTGTTCTCCGCATAAATTTTAGACTGGATGGAACCAATTTGATTCGTAATACGATACGTTCCTCCTTCCACCGAAATAATTGGAACCACACTATGCAAACCATCAATTAACTTCAAAATAGTATCTTCAGGCAAAATATTACCTGTCAAAATAATTCCCGAAATCGAAGGATAATTAGCAGATTCATGTGCCTGTAAAGCCCCTAAAATAATATCGGCACGGTCTCCGGGAGTAATTACCAGCGCATTTTCTTTTAAATGTGATAAATAATTACGCAATTGCATGGCACCAACACTATAATTACCCACTTGATTATTCAAATAATCTTTACCAAACAGCACTTTAGCATCCAATTCTTCTACTATTTCTTTTACAGTAGGATTGTTTAAACTAGATACCACCGGAATAGCGCTTACCAAAACTTCTTTAGGTAAAACACTTCGTAAACCATCTTCGGCTAATTGTAAATTTTCAGGCTGAATCTTATTGGCAATAAATGCCAAAACCTCAACTTCTTTATTTTTGAAGGAATCATAAGCTAAATATTCGCCGTCGAGAAATTCCTCCAGGGTTTTACCAACACCGGAACCAACAATGATGGCAGGAATTCCTAGGTTTTTTGCAATAAGGACATTCATATCCAGTTCGATAGCTGTACCTTCACCACTAAAACTGGTTCCTTCCACTAATACGAAATCGAAGCGTTCTTCTAAGTGTTTGAATTTTTCAATAATTAAATCAAGAACATCCCCTATTTTACCTTTATTCTTCTTCTTGATTAACTGACTTTTGGTAATTGCAAAAGCGTCTTCAAAACGGATATCCAATCCAAAATGTGAAATCACTGTTTCAATATGGTTGTCTAATTTTCCATCTTCAAAATCTTCCACAATTGGTCTGAAATAACCCACTTTGGCTGTTTTACCTATAAGCATGCTCATTAATCCCAAAGTAATAATAGATTTTCCACTGTTACTCTCCGAAGTTGCGATATAAATAGCTTTGTTCATTTTATATATTTTTATTCTTTATTTATCTTTTAATTAAAACCACTTTCTTTTTTTAAAATAAACCACCATCAAAATCCCAATCAAAATCATTACTCCTAGAACAGTATAATAACCATTTGGGTACTTCAATTCGGGCATGTATTCAAAATTCATCCCATATACGCCAACAATAAACGTTAACGGAATAAATATAGCCGAGACTATTGTCAGCGTTTTCATAATTTCATTCATCTTATGAGATTGAGCAGAGAAAAAGAAATTCGAAGCACTTTCCAGTGTTCCTAAATCGGATTCAATTTGTTCTAAAAGCTCTAAACTTTTTTGATGTAATCTTGAAAAATAGACATAGGAATCCATTTGAATCACATTACAAACCACATCATCTTTTAAGGTTTTAATACCGTATAAAGAATCCCGGAGCGGAATAATAGAGCGTTTTAAAAAACTAAAATTGTCCCGATGTTTCTCAATACGTACCAAAACATCCGGATTAGTGCTACTTTTTGATAAATTAATCAACTCTTCTACTTTTTCTTCTTCATTCTCAATGGTGATAAAGAAATTTTCCATCACCGCATCTAAAAGTAGCGACAACAAATAATCGGCTTTTTTGGTGCGCACTACTCCTGAATGCGTTCGTATTCTTTCGCGTATATGTGTAAAAAAATCACTGCTCTTTTCCTGAAATGATATTAAAATTTCATCTTTTATTAAAAAACTAATTTGCTCAACATTGATGTTATCTGAGTTTTCTGTGGGTAAAATAGATTTTATATTAAAAAACAAACTACTGGTTGATTCTTCCATTTTTGTTCTTCTGGTAGTATTTAAAATGTCTGAAAGCAGAAAATTATCAATACCAAAAAAATCACCAATTCCTTCTACAGTTTCAATATCACTTAAACCGTGTAAATTAAGCCAGTTCGTTTTAGAATTATCGATACATTCTTTAAAATCTGAAATTGCTAAATCTCTGTATTCTGTAAAATCCAAATCGTCATACACAAACAGCTGCATTTTAGGCGCCTGATTCTTATGTATTCCCGTATATATTAATTGATTAGGTTGTACTTTTCGGGCCTTTTTATATTTTATTTTTCTCATATAAAAATCATTTAACAGTAATATTACGAAAAACTTTTGGCACAGAATAACAACTTAACAATTTAAAAACACAGATTAACACTGACAAAAGTAATTTGAAAAGCTGTTTTCTTTTATGAGATAAATCATGTTTTGAAATAATTTTAAATAACAAACCCGACAGGTTTTAAAAACCTGTCGGGTTTAAAATTAGCACACAAAAAAAAACCGAGCCATTTCTGACTCGGTTTTAAAATATAATTTAAAAATAAATTACTTAACTTCTTCGTAATCTACGTCTTGAACGTTATCACCTTCAGCTTGTGGTTCAGCAGCAGCAGCTTGACCTTGCTCTCCTTGAGCGTACATAGCTTCAGTAGCAGTTTTCCAAGCAGCGTTTACGTTATCTAAACCTTTTTGAATAGCAGCAAGATCTTGAGATTGGTGAGCCATTCTTAATTCTGTTAAAGCGTATTCAATAGCTGTTTTATTTTCAGCAGAGATTTTATCTCCTAACTCTTTCAATTGAGATTCAGTTTGGAAGATAGTACTGTCCGCTTCATTCAATTTCTCAGCTCTTTCTTTAGCTTGTCTGTCAGCATCAGCGTTAGCTTCAGCATCTTTTTTCATTTGTTCGATTTCTTCAGCAGTTAAACCAGAAGAAGCTTCGATACGGATATCGTGAGATTTTCCAGTTCCTTTATCTGTAGCAGAAACTTTGATGATACCATTAGCATCGATATCGAAAGAAACTTCGATTTGAGGAACTCCTCTTGGTGCTGGTGGAATACCATCTAAGTGGAAACGACCAATAGTTTTGTTATCAGCAGCCATTGCTCTAGCTCCTTGTAATACGTGAATTTCAACAGATGGTTGAGAATCAGCAGCAGTAGAGAATACTTGAGATTTTTTAGTTGGGATAGTAGTGTTAGCTTCGATAAGAACAGTCATTACACCTCCCATAGTTTCGATACCTAAAGATAATGGAGTTACGTCAAGTAACAATACATCTTTTACATCTCCAGAAAGTACACCTCCTTGGATAGCAGCACCGATAGCTACAACCTCATCAGGGTTAACTCCTTTAGACGCTTTTTTACCAAAGAATTTCTCTACTTCTTCAACGATTCTTGGGATACGAGTAGAACCTCCTACCAAGATAACTTCGTCGATATCAGAAACTGATAAACCAGCATCTTTTAATGCTTTAGCAACAGGCTCCATAGAACGTTTTACTAAAGAATCAGCTAATTTCTCAAATTGAGAACGAGATAATTTTTTAACTAAGTGTTTAGGTCCTGAAGCTGTAGCAGTTACGTATGGTAAGTTGATTTCAGTTTCAGCAGAAGCAGATAATTCAATTTTAGCTTTTTCAGCAGCTTCTTTGATACGTTGCAATGACATTGGGTCTAAACGTAAATCAACTCCTTCTTCAGCTTTGAATTCGTCAGCTAACCAGTCAATGATAACTTGGTCAAAATCGTCTCCTCCTAAGTGAGTATCTCCATTAGTAGATAATACTTCGAAAACTCCGTCACCTAATTCAAGAACAGAGATATCAAAAGTACCTCCACCTAAATCGTAAACAGCAATTTTTTGATCCGTTCCTTTTTTATCTAATCCGTAAGCTAATGCAGCAGCAGTAGGCTCGTTGATGATACGCATCACTTTTAAACCAGCGATTTCACCAGCTTCTTTAGTAGCTTGACGTTGCGCATCGTTAAAGTATGCAGGAACAGTAATAACTGCCTCAGATACTGTTTGACCTAAATAGTCTTCAGCAGTTTTTTTCATTTTTTGAAGTGTCATTGCTGACAATTCTTGAGCAGTGTATAAACGACCGTCAATATCCACACGTGGCGTATTGTTGTCTCCTTTTACTACACTGTAAGGAACTCTTTTTGCTTCCGCTTCTGTTTCAGCAAAAGTATGTCCCATAAAACGTTTGATAGAAGCAATAGTCTTAGTTGGATTAGTTACTGCTTGTCTTTTTGCAGGATCACCTACTTTAATTTCTCCACCTTCAACAAAAGCGATGATAGATGGCGTTGTTCTTTTTCCTTCTGCGTTAGGAATAACAACTGCCTCGCTTCCTTCCATTACAGAAACACAAGAGTTGGTCGTACCTAAATCAATTCCGATTATTTTACCCATTTTTATTTATATTTAGTTTTTAATATACTTGTTTAATAACTCAACGTGCATAAGACAATCTTTGTGCCAATGTAAAAGATACCTATAAATTGTCATAAAATTTTAAATTCCATCAAAACACACTGACAAACTGACATTTTAAATTAACTGACAGAACTGCAAAACAAGAAACTAGACTGACATTTTATTATTTAGCAATTAAACCAATTACTTTTATTTCAATCAAATACGTAAAATTATTATTATGAAAATAAAAGAATCTTTTTTAATCCTATTATTTTGCTGTCTATATCTTACCCTTTATTCACAACCAAAAGGGATTTATGTTTTAGACAGTAATAATGGAACATTCAGAGATGCTAACATTAGGAATTATTCTTTTGTAGATGGTTATGTATGGAGAACCAGTTGGTCAGAAATAGAAACGGCTAAAGATAATTACAATTTTGATGGTATTGATCACATCGTAAAAAAGCTAGATGCGATCAATAAAAAACTAACAATATTATTTGGTGCTTATGCTGTAGAACCAGAATATGTTGCTTCACATTCAGGAGTCATTAGCTATTCTTTTACCAATCCAATAGACAAAACTACTACCAAAAGAGCCGTACCATATGACACTTATTTAATGCAACGATTTCAAATATTCTTAACAGCGCTTGCAAATCACAAAATATATAGTATTTCGACCTCAACAATGGTAGCACTAAAAGATCATCCTGTACTATCTAACATTGCTACAAATATTGCCGGATTAGGTGCCATTAGAAATGTGAATGGACAAAATACAAGCTTAAATACGGTTTTACCAAATTATAACCGAAATGTATTTACAGCATCAATTCTTTCAGGCATGAAAATACAAACAGACTTATTTCCTTCCAAAAATGTTTTTATCCCTTTTTACAAAAACATCAATGACAATATAAGTTCACCTACACTGGAAAGCGATATCAAAACAAAGTTACTAAGTCTTTTTGATGGAGTTAAAAACCCAAAAATTAGTTTTTGGCAGGAAAATCTAGCAGGATACACTGATGCTTCAACAAATACTTTTACCGGACTTCCTTTAACAACGTTTGCAACCCCGTTACTGGAACTAAATGATAATGCATACACTATGTTTCAAATGTTGCAAGGCTGGACTACTCCTTTTTTAGACCCAAATAAAACGGCCAACTCTACTCCTTTTGATGCCATGTGCTATGCTTATAACACTTATGGAGCTTCCTATTATGAAATTTACGTCAGTGACATTGATAATTTAAACTACCAAACTGCATTTAATAATTGGACTGCTTCAAACTGTACAATAAAACCAACAACTGAAATTAAATCAGGCAAAATAAGTATCTATCCAAATCCTTCTTTACATACGATATCTATAGGCGGAATTGATACTCATCAAAAATTAAAAATTTCAATATTTGACGAAAAAGCAAATCTTCAACTACTTACTGAAATTCCTGAAGACATCGATATATCATCACTTTCAAATGGTGTTTATTATGTTCAGATAAAACAAAATAAGAAGATAAGTAACTTGAAATTGATTAAAAACTGATTTTTCAAATTGGATATTTTTCTAAAAAAAAAGCGATAAAACATTTTGACATTTCTTATTTTTAAAACCTAAAAAAATAAAGATGTTTACTATAGACCAAATCAAAGCGGCACATGCCAAAGTAAAATCAGGAGCTGATTTCCCCAATTACATTCAGGAGTTAATTCAATTAGGTGTTAGCGGTTATGACACCATTGTAACAGATGGCCGCGTGGCATATGTAGGCACAGATAACTTTAGCGTAAGCACCGAAAAAAAATACGATGCTATTCCAATTAGCGCTTCAGCAAACAAAGAACGTTTTATCGAATTTCTGGTCATGCATCAAGATGGCCAAACCGATTACCCCACTTTTTGTCAGCATGCCGCCATTTGTGGCATTGCTAAATGGCGTGTGGATATTATCGAAATGACTTGCACCTATTATGATAGTGCTGAAAATCCTATCCTGATTGAAAAAATTCCGGAATAATAACACTTTAAATCTATTAATAAAGGAACATATACCTTCAACCAACAGCTCGTTTAAAAAGATTTTCACAGATTATATAACCCCTTATGAGTGTCCTTAGATTCCACAGTCGAGTGTCAAATGTTTGAAGAATACGTAAAAAGAAAAGCTGTTTGAGCGTAGCGAGTTCTTTTCTTTTAGTATTCAAAAACTAATTTGACCGACGAGGAAGCGCTAGACTTGATTTTTTTGTTTCTTTTTTGATCAAGCAAAAAAGAAATTAATTAATTTCAAATTAACCAACCATGAAAAAAACCTTTATAAGTCTTTTTATGTTGATGTGTTTAGGAACTTTTGCCCAAACAAAATCAATTAAAAACTCCCCAAAACTCATTGAAGCCACTCCCGCCAGTTCCGGTATGTCTGACGAAAGACTGGCTCGTATTGATAATATGCTGAACAAAGCAATTGCCGATTCGGAAATTCCGGGAGCAGTAGCCTTAGTGGCTCGACACGGTAAAATTGTCTATCTGAAAGCATTTGGAATGGCTGATAATTCGGCTTCCAAAAAACTCAATACTGATGCTATTTTCAGGATTGCCTCCCAAACAAAAGCCATTACTACAACTGCTGTGATGATGCTTTGGGAAGAAGGCAAATTTAAACTGGACGACCCCATTTCGAAATACATTCCCGAATTCAAAAATCCGCAGGTTTTGGATTCACTGCTTCCGGACGGAACTTACACAACCAAACCAGCCAAAAGAGAAATCACGATCCGTGATTTAATAACACACACTTCTGGAATTGGCTATGGCCAAATTGACAGTGATGCCCGTTTTAAAAAAATTTACAAAGATGCCGGCGTAACCGATTTATTTACATCTGACAAAATTACCATTGCCGAAAGTGTCAAAAAACTGGCAAAACTTCCGTTGCACCACAATCCTGGTGAAAAATTCACCTATAGCGAAGGTTTAGATGTTATTGGTTATTTTATAGAAGTTATCTCAGGCATGCCAATGGATGAGTATTACCGATCTCATATATTTGAACCTTTAGGAATGAATGATACTTATTTTTATTTACCTCAATCCAAAGCCAATCGATTAGTTACGGTTCAAACCAAAGAAAATGGAAACTGGATTCCGTTTCCTAATACTTTTTATGATGTCAATTATCCCGTCAAAGGAGCCAAAAGTTTTTTCTCAGGTGGCGCCGGACTTTCAAGTACAGCCAAAGATTATGCTACATTTTTACAAATGTTCCTCAACAAAGGAGAACTAAACGGCATTCGCTTATTAAGCAGAACTACCGTTCAATTTATGCTTGCTAACCAAATTGGCGAAATCTGGGGCAAAACCGACGCCGGTCATGGATTAGGTTTCAGAATCCTGAACCAAATGGGCGAAGATTTGGGCGGACAAGGAAGTGCGGGAACCTTTAATTGGGGCGGCTATTTTAATACTCAATATTTTGCCGACCCAAAAGAAGATTTGATTGGCATCATTTTGAAACAAACCCAAAGAACCTCTGATAATACAGCTTGGAAATTCCAACTTTTAGCCGAGCAAGCAATCGACGATTAATCTATATCAAACAACACAGCGGTTTCAAAAATAGGAAACGGCTGTGTTTGCTTCTTTATCAAAAGGGACAAAATCAGCTAAAACAGGATTACAATCTACTTTCATATACGTACAATTAGCCCCGCCAAAAAAACTGGCTACAGCTACTTCACAGGCGTCTTTGCCATTGGCAATTTTGACCAATCCATTAGCAAAACTTAATTTAGTTGGGTCAAAAAACAACCACTTCCCTCCTACATAAGCCTCAAAACAAGCATGAAAATCAGGCGGATTCAATGCATATGCATAGCCCGTAAAATAACGTGCCGGTATATCTGAAGCACGACACAAAGAAATTGCGAGATGAGCAAAATCTTTACAAACACCTTCTTTTAAATTAAAAACATCACAGGCTGATCTACTGGAATCACTTGTACCAGCTCTATAAAAGATGCTGTTATAAACCCATTCATTTATTGCTTTTACTTTAGCAAATTTATTAGATAAATGCCCAAATTGATAATGAGCAAAATCTAATAATTTATCCGATTCACAATACCTACTGGGTAAAATATAAGGCAGCGTTTCATTTTCTAAATCAATAATAGCAACAGATTGAGGCAAGTGTTCAGGATCGATGATTTCACATAAAACATCAACTTCGGCTTCATAACTAATTGTAAAATAAGTTCCTGGTGCCACCACCATTTTAATAAAACGAGTTGCTGCATTTTGCAATACAAATTCTTCGTATTTAATCTCAGGAAAAACAGTAAGGGATTCAGAAATAATTACTTGACTCGCCGATTGAGCAACCTGAATATTAAAAATAAAGGTCGTTGTAGCAAAAACGTCATAGGACAAAACACTGCTTACTTTAAATCTCATTTTGTAAAGATATCAATTCTTAACCAGAAAGTAAATATGGATATTTATCAAAAACTACAAATCGTCCTTTTCTTTCTTTTTGGCTTAATTTTTTTTAAATTTACAATTCAACATTTTAATTTTACACATGACTTCTTTCAGCAAACACCTTACTTTTCGCTGGGCCGATTTAGACCCTAATTTTCACGTTCGTCATAGCGTTTATTATGATTGCGCTGCCCAACACCGCATGGAAATTTTAGACAGCTTAGGCTTAAATTTAAAAGTATTCCAAAAAATGCATTTTGGCCCCGTTTTATTTCGAGAAGAATGTGTGTTTAGAAAAGAAATCACTCAGGGCGATTCGGTTTATATCCATACTACAGTGGCTAAAATGCGTGCTGATGCTTCCCGCTGGTCTATTGCTCATGAATTTCGTACGGAAGACAATTTGCTTTGTGCCACACTTACTGTTGATGGCGCCTGGATGGATACCAAACTCCGTAAACTTATTGATCCCGTTCCGGAAATTGCAGTCAATGCGCTGTTAAGCATCCCCAAAAGTGAAGATTTCATTGTATCTTAAGCAATAACCATAATTCAAAACTCACAACTCATAACCTTAACAGATGAAAACTAAAGTTGGTATTGTATTTTCAGGAGGCGGCGCGAGAGGAATCGCTCATTTGGGCTTACTCAAAGCATTGGAAGAATTTGGTATCAAAGCCTCTATTGTATCCGGTACCAGCGCAGGAGCTATTGCCGGTGCTTTTTATGCAGCCGGTTATTCGGCTATTGAGATTTTAGAAATTTTGAAAAAAGGTCACATCTTTAGTTTTTCCAATTTATTGATTAAAAGACAGGGATTATTTGCTATGAAAGGCTTTCATGATATCTATCTCGAATGTTTTCCTCATAATTCCTTTGAAGATTTACAAATCCCTTTGTACATCACTGCAACCGATATTTTGAAGGGCGAATTGGTTTATTTCACTTCGGGCAATCTGTCTCATGCCATTATGGCCTCTTCTTGTTTGCCGTTGTTGTTCCAACCGGTAAATTACAACGGAACGCTGTATGTGGATGGTGGTGTGATGAACAATTTTCCTATCGAACCCTTATTAGGACAATGTGATATCATCATTGGTAGTTATGTCAATTCTATTAAAAAAGAAGTAGACAAAGTCAGCATGAATAATATTTTGGATCGTAGTTTTCATTTGGCAATGAAAAGCTCAGTCGAACAAAAAACACACAGCTGTCATTTGTATTTTGAACCACCAAATATGAGTCAATTCAGTCTTTACAACCTTAAAAATGCCGACGAAATTTTCCGGTACAGTTATCAATATGCTCTTACTTTAGAACATAAAATTAAATCACTTGATATTCAGTTTTAAATTCTGGATTTTCTGCTCACTGAATTCTGTTTTCTGATTTCTGCTCACTGAACACTGCCTTCTGATTTCTGTTCTCCAACTCATAACTAAAAAACTCCTTATCTTTACGCCCCATAAAAAGAAAACATTTTGACAAATACCGCTACCCATTGGAACATATTACTTTCCAATCAAATCAATAAAAAAGAATTTATAGAAATCCTACTTTCCGGTAAAGCAACGAACGAATTAGCTCCTTTCAATGGTTTAAAAGGAATCTTGTATTCTGATTTAGCTATCGATCAGTTTATCCAAAAAGAATTTCAATACATCGAATTAACAGCCATCGATTCCAATCGAAAACTGAGTACTTTTTCCTCGGGACAGCGCAAAAAAAAGTTTCTTCAGTATTGCATTGACCAAAAACCGGATTTTATCATTTTTGACAATCCGATGGATCATTTGGATCAGGCATCCAGAGTTGAATTAGCCAAAGCATTGGAAGAAATGGCTTCGCACATTATAATTATCCAGCTCATCAACCGCCATGCCGATTTGCTGCCTTTTATTTCGAATAACCGCCAAATCAATTCTGATAATTTCATCTTAGAAGAAATCGCTCATGAAACTCATGAAACCAAAATCATCAACCAACAGGGAATTCCGCATCCGGCACATCCTATTGAATATCCCAATAAGATTTTGGTACAAATGAACAATCTATCGGTAAGTTATCAGGTACGTCCCGTAGTCAAAAACATCAATTGGACTATAGAACAGGGCGAATTCTGGCAATTAATCGGGCCAAACGGTTCCGGAAAAAGCACCCTTTTGTCTCTAATCAACGGCGATAACCCAAAAGGTTACGGACAGGATTTACATCTTTTTGGCCGCAAAAAAGGAAGTGGCGAAAGCGTTTGGGACATCAAGAAAAACATCGGTTATTTTGCTACCAATATGACCAGTTTGTTTACCCGCAACCACACTCTGGAACAAATGATACTTTCCGGTTTTTTTGATTCCATAGGCTTGTATGACCTGCCTACTACCCTACACAAAAAAATTGCCGATGAATGGCTGGAACTCATTGGCATGAAACACTTAAAAAGCAAAATGTTCAAACGTCTTTCGGTAGGACAACAACGATTGGCAATGATTGTGCGTTCGGTTTTAAAACATCCGCCACTGGTGATTCTGGACGAACCAGTAGAAGGTTTAGACGATGAAAATGTAGCTTTGGTATGCCAACTCATTAATCTCTTAAAAAGAGAATCTAATATGACTATTGTGTATGTCTCGCACCGCATCGAACCTAATTTGGCTCCCAATTCTATTTTTGAATTAATTCCTTCAGAGGAAGGTTCAATAGGAATTATTAAATAAATACTCTAACCCGTTGGGTGAAATTATTAAAAACGTCAGTTCGAGTGTTTTTTGTGTAGTGAAACGAAACAAAAAATGTATCGAGAACCGTTTTTAATAAAATTTTTCTTGTTCTCGATACGTTTTTCTACCAAAAATCACTCGAACTGACGAAAAATCACCATCAAAAACTAATTTCACCCAACGGGTTACTCTAATACAATAACAATCCGATTTGTTCACTACAAGTCAGATTTTTTTTTGAGAAAACAGAAAAGAATCTAATAACAAAATGTAAACTTTAAATCTGCATGCTGCTACTGCTTTCTATAATCTGAACACTAAACACTGAGCACTAATCCCAACAGTTATCGAAATGTTTCAGAATCTCTTTTTTTTATTTTGGGCGTGTCCCCGCCTTCGCTACTCTTCGGCAGGGTCGGGCTATTCGCTACAATCTCTTGCTCCACTGCGTTCCACAAGAGGATTTCCACTACTATCCCTCACGCGGCCAGCACTGACATTGTTACTGCTAATAACATTGAATTCACCATCTTTAAATAAGAAAATTAACAGCTTATCAAAAGATCAACCAAACCCTAGAATCACAAAGGAGAAAACGAATTACTTCAAAAATTTTATAATTAGAGATCATTTTATCTGTATTCCAACTTACAATTTATCCTGTTTTTTTTATACATTTAAACAAACTTAGAAGTAAGTTTTAGACATAACTAATTCGTTTTGAATAATTAGCACTGTCATTTTCAAAAAAGGCAAAATGGAAATAATCATAAAGAAAATATGGCATCGAAACGCGTTTAGAATTGCTATTCTATTTCGGTATGACATTCACATAATTAACAAAATAAAATCATTTGGTGCTACTTATAGTAAAACTTTAAAATGCTGGTATGTAGATTATAACACAGAATCTTATAAAATTTTAAAAACCAACTTTGAAAACATAAGTATTGAAAAACCAAATGAGGAAACAATTTTATCACCGCAACAGCTGACCGATACTAATCGAGACCTTTCAGCCATAGCGCAAAGCAAAATTCAGTTAGACTCTACATTGAAGAGTAACCCTGAACATACATTGGAAACCATTCCTTTGGAACAAAAACTGCGAGTGAGATTGTTAACAAACATTGGTAAATATTGGGTATTTAAAATGCAATACCATCAAAGTATTTCCAAACAATTATTAGCCATAAAAGGAGTTTATTGGAACGGCAATTATAAATGCTATATGGCATTGCGTCATCCTGAAGTAAAAATTCAAATTGGAAAAATATTTGAAACCCACTCTTTATTTGGGGAAGATTATTTGAGCAAAGAAAAGACACACAAGGGTGAAAAAATCATTCTAAAACCACATCCCGAAGACCTTTCCTGGATGGAAGTTCATCCTCCTAAACTCATTGCGGTACACGAGAAACTATAACGAATTTCGATGGTTCGTTACAGCAAAGTAAAAGATTGCTATTTGATTCCTGCAGCTCCTTTAACTCTTGAGAGTTTACAACTCCAAATGGAAGTTTTGGGTGTGCTTATTGCAAACGAATTGCCTTTTGGTTATTTGCAAAAAAAACATCTACCCAACAGAAAACAGCTGGAATTGAAAAAAACAAAAGAATCTATTTACACACAAGTACCGGAAGATGCTCGTTCTTATATCAGTTGCATGGTAGATTTAATACTCGCCTATAATTACAGTCACTCCACCTTACAAACTTATTCGAGTGCATTTATTCGTTTTTTGAAAAATTTTGAGTACAGGGATCCCAAAACAATAGAAAACGGGGAAATCATTCCTTTTTTGGCGTCGATCATGGAACAAGGATTAAGTGCCTCAGCCGGACATACAATGGTAAATGCCATACAATTTTATTACCATAACGTTTTAAAAATGAACCAATACACCTTTAAATTACCACGCCCCAAAAAAGAAAAAAAACTTCCGGCTGTTTTAACTATGGACGAATGTTTACAAATATTTCAGGTAGTGGATAATCCAAAGCACAAGCTCCTGCTACTAATTGGCTATGGAGCCGGATTGCGGGTAAGTGAAATTGTGACATTACAATGGGCTGATATTTTATTCTCAGAGTACAAAATACATCTGAAAAACGCCAAAGGCAAAAAAGATCGCATGGTTATGTTACCCTATTCTATTGTACAATCACTTCAATTATACAAAGAAATGTATAATGGAAAACATTATGTGTTTGAAGGACAATTTGCAGGTGAGCCTTATAGTACAACAAGTGTACAAACCGTTATGCGTAATGCGCTCCAAAAATCCGGACTAAGTAAGAAAGCCACAGTTCACACATTGCGTCACAGTTTTGCCACACACCTTCTTGAAAATGGGACCGACATCAGGTATATTCAGCAATTCTTAGGACACGCAAGTATAAAAACTACAACAATTTATACTCATTTAACCCAAAATGCAATAGCAAAAATTAAAAGTCCATTGGATATACTTGTAAATGAAAATAACAAGAAAAAACTGCGTTAAATATTTTGAAAATCTAAAAAAGTTATATAAACTTGCGCTTATATACTAGTTAGCGGTCATTGTAACAGACATTGTTCGTAAAGAAAACCCTATGACATTAAATATGGAAAACGACTTTTTTAAAACCATTTACAACTGCTCTTATATCAAATCGAACGACTACGAAGAAATTGCCAATGCACACAGTAAAATAGATGTTCAACAAGGAACGATACTTCTTAGAGAAGGTAAAGTTGCCACAGAATATTATATCATTGAAAAAGGTTTATTCAGGTCTTTTGTTTATGATTATAACGGCAAAGAAGTAACCACAGAGTTTTTTTGTCAAGAAGAATTATTAATCGAATCATTTTCATTGTTTCAGAGAAATCCGTCAATGGAAAATTTTCAAGCACTTAGCAACGGAACTATTTGGAAAATTGACTATGAAAATTTTCAGCAATTATTAGATAAAATCGAGGGCTTTAGGGAATGGGGAAGAAATTGGGCAACAAACCATTTATTCACAATGAAAAAACGTTCTATTAATATGCTGACAATGAACGCTACCGACAGATATTTGACCCTGCTGAAAGAACGACCACAGATTTTACAACAAGCACCATTAAAACAAGTCGCATCTTATTTAGGCATTACCGACACTTCATTGAGCAGAATACGAAAAGAAATTGTAACCGTTTAGTATTTCTTGTCATTTGGAAAGAGTGTTGCTATTATGAAAAACTAATTTTACCACATCAATAATTTTAAGAACAGAAATAAAATGAAAAATTTAGTGAATTGGTTTGAGATTTATACATCAGATTTTGAAAGAGCCAAGAAATTTTACACAGAGGTATTTAAGCTGAAACTTACTGACATTTCTACAAACAGTGACAGGCACAGCAATATGAAATATGCCGTTTTTTCAAATACAGAAAATAAAAAATACGTAAATGGAGCTTTGGTTAAAATTGATGAAGCAAAGCCCGGTGTAGGCGGAACGTTAGTATATTTTTCCACAGAAGAAATTAATATCGAATTAAACAAAGTTGAAAAAGCAGGCGGCAAAATTATCCGTCCAAAATTACAAGTTGGCGATTTTGGTTTTATCGCTTTGATAGAAGATACAGAGGGAAATATGGTTGGTTTACGCTCAATGAAATAAATTCAATATGGAACAAAGTAAAAAATTAAACCAACCAGACAATACTGCGTTACGAACAGCTTTATGGAGAGCATTACACGTTTTTACAGACGAAAAACCTTATGTCATTGAAGACAAAATTGGGTATGACTTAATCAAACCCCAAACAGATTGGCAAGAGCGTCCTGATATGAAATATACCAAACGACTTCGGGCTTCTATCGTTGCTCGTGCCCGATTTGTTGAAGATGTTGCAAAAAAAGAAATCGCGAGCGGAATAAAACAATATGTTTTGCTTGGTGCAGGACTTGACAGTTTTACTCAACGAAATGCAGAAATTAGTTCGCAAGTTGACATTTATGAAATTGACCAACCCGATACCTTGGCTTGGAAAGAAGAAAAATTAATTGAAAACGGTTACAAAATTTTCGACAATTTACATTTCGTTCCTGTAGACTTTGAAACTTCGTCTTGGTGGACTGAACTTTTAAACAAAGGTTTTGACATTGACAAAAAAGCTGTTGTTTCCTGCACCGGAGTTACACTTTATCTCACAGAAGAAGCTATCTTAGACACCTTGCAAAAATTAACTTCTTTAGCATCAGGTTCTACCATTGCTATTGCATTTTACCTACCGGTAGAGCAACTGGAAGAAGAGGATAAACCACTTATGGAAATGTCTATAAAAGGAGCGGTTGCTTCGGGCACACCATTCAAAAGTTTTTTTGCGACTGACGAAATCGCAAAACTTGCAGAGAAAGTTGGGCTCAATCAAATTCAAATCGTTTCAACCCAAGAGATGACGGAACAATATTTTAAGAACCGTGCCGACAAGCTTATACCTGCAAGTGGAGAGTTTTTTTTGGTGGCAAAAGTGAAATAAGCAACAATGGAAATCAAAGAACATTTCCTCAACAATGTAAAAACAGCCGAACTTATTTCAGGTAAAATTCTCTTACACACTGTAGAAGACGCGATTGATTTAATTGGCAATCTGTCTTACCTGGGTTTTGACAAGATTATTCTCTACGAGAAAAATATTACGCCAGAATTTTTCAATCTGAAAAATAAAATGGCAGGGGAAATACTTCAAAAATTTGCTCAATACCAAATGGCATTGACTATTGTTGGTGAGTTTTCAAAATTCGATAGTAAAAGTTTGAATGATTTTATTTTTGAAAGCAATAAAGGAAAACAAATTAATTTTGTTGCCAACATAACAATAACGACAGAAAACAACGAACCGCTAACACGGGTTTTGCGTTAGTGGGCGGACGGTGCGAATAGAAACATTTAAGCAATTAAAATACTTTGGTGCTGGCAGACAGTTTTCGGTTTCAAAAGCCCACCAACGCAAAGCCCGAAACCGTCAGGCTGTGAAAAAACCTCGTTTTTTCTTTAAAACCTCCCCATTTTCATAATCTACAATCCAAATAAAGCCTTTTAAGAAGGCTATTTTTTCAGGCTGCAAATTCAGTTTGATAGAAAAC
>NZ_JBBYHU010000050.1:0-17295 GCF_038289905.1 Flavobacterium flavipallidum
CTACTAAAAAATCAGGCAGCATAAATTTTAAAAGTTCTATAGAAGTCATCAATAATTCTTATAAAGACAAAGTTCTTCTTTTTTTTTAAATATTTGCCCCCAGGTTTTGAGATTGATCCTATAATGTATCTCAAACAAAAACGGACCAAGAAATTATCACAGATTAAAAATTTAAAAAATCAGTTCTTATCCACTGAATCACTGTCATCTGTATTCCAAAAACATACGAAACAAAAAACCTCCCGTTTCCAGGAGGCTTCTTCACTACAAATTAAAAATTAAAAAAATTCCATTTTAAATTACTTCATCAAACGTACTTCGTAAATACCCGTAATAGAAGAATTCGGTTTTGCCTGGAATTTCACTTCCAGTAGTTTTGGATTCGATTTTAAAATTTCTGCTGGAATTGCAATCATTTTATCAATAAACTGATTACCCTCTTTTCCATCCATTGCTATCGAAGCAACTAAAACAGCATTTACATAAACATCAAAATTCCTGTTTTTATCCGAACCAAAATAAGTGATTCTTAAATTACGCGCTTCCTGATTAGGGTTTTTCAATTCGTAACTAAAAAATCCTGTTCCGTTTCGGTAATGACGCTCTTTATAAATTCCCGTATCGGTTTTCTCTCCTTTAAAATTATGATCATTTTCCGGTTGCTGTTCGCCAGCAGTAATCATATCTACAGTCTGAGCTTCCAATTTCATTTTAGCCTCTTCCCTTTCTTTCATTGCTGCTTGCAATTCCGGTAATTTTTCCTTTGTGGTATATGGCCAATACAACATATATCGGGCATCGTGAATTTGGAAAAAAGGAACCAATTTCAGATTTTTAAATTTATCCTGATACGTAATATCCGAAATAGAATAACTAAAAGACTTATCTTTTATTTCTTTTAAAGACTGTGATAAATCATTAGAATTTGAAATCAACATAGGTGCGTCTTCAATTGGATAAATTGGCCCGCTGGCAATATGCCCCATTCGGCTTCCATCGGCTCTCAAACCATTTAAATCCGTTGTATCAGTAACAGCTGCCAAAACAATTGGTCCATGTACAAATGAAACCCAAGCGGATTTATCCGGAAGTTGTTCTGCGGCATTGTGCATCGGCAATAGAATCGAAATTACATCTCCCGATTTCCATTTTCTATTAATAGCAACATAAGAATTAGTATCCTTTTCAAACGCAACTTCCTGACCATTCACTTTAATTTTTAATTGTCCTTCGGTTACCCAGGAAGGATATCTGAACTTAAGGGCAAACTTTTGAGCTTTTTTCAAATCCAATGTAAAACTTGATTGCTCTTCGAAAGGGAACTTCGTATTTTGCGTTAATTTTAATCCTTTTTCTTTCCATTCTAAAGTGGATGGAATAAAAAGATTCACATATAAATTGGCATTATCATGAGCATAAATCATTTCGCCATATTTTCCATGATTTTCTAAACCCGAACCCACACAACACCAAAAAGATTCCTGCGACTCCGAATACACACGGTAATGACGCGGACGAATAGGTGTAAAATACACAAATCCCCCATCAGGATGCTGCGACGACAAGATATGATTGTAAGTAGTACGCTCATAGTAATCCATGTATTTTGAATCCGGGTGCGCCAAAAACAAATGCTTACTCAATTTAAGCATATTGTAACTATTGCAGGTTTCAGGACCTTCCCGGGATTCTAACATCGACGAAAAATCAGTTGAGGGATTAAAATGTTCTCTCACACTATTTCCTCCAATGGAAATGGTTCTGTTTTCAACAACTGTTTTCCAAAAAAAGTTGGCCGCATCAGCCCATTTAGCATCACCACCCACTTCGGCAACACGCATAAAACCGATTACTTTAGGAATTTGCGTATTAGCATGAATACCGTTTAATTTATCCTCATCTTTCAACAATGGATTCAAAATTGTTCTGTGCGAGAATTTTTCTGCTAAAACCAAATACTTTTTGTCGCCTGTAATAGCAGCTACATCGGCAAAAACTTCGTTCATCCCACCATGCTCGCTTTTTAGCATCGTCTGGATTTGCTCATCAGAAAGATTTGCTGTCAATTTCAAACACCAATCAGATAATTGGATTAGCATTTTTTTTGCCTTCTCATTCCCCGTTAATTTGTAAGCATCTACAAGTCCGGCATAAATTTTATGGACATTATACCAAGGCACCCATTTTCCGTTTAATGAAAAACCTCCTGCATCAATCTTACCTTTTGCAATATCAGCCCATAATGCTTTACTCCCAGGAACTCCGCCTATATATCCATCTCCGTTTTTTATCTGGCATTTTTCCAACCAATCCAACATGTAATCCAGACGTTCTTTTATTTGCTGATTTTCGGTTGCTGCATACATCTCCGACAAAGCAGAAAGATAATGTCCACCAATATGACCATCTAAACCTGTATTTTCCCAATTGCCGTAATTCTCCGTTAACGGAGTTATTCCGGCTTCTTTTAAATAAGGAGCCAATAATCGATCAGCATCGAGCGACAAAATATATTTCATATCGGTTTGCTGTGCCTTTTGAAAAGGGCTATCCAACAAACGAACTGACGACAACGGAAAACTTTGCAATTGTCCTTGTTGTCCATAAGTAGCAGCACTAAATGTAAGCAAAACAACCGACCACAGATTGTTTTTTACTTTTTTTAATATCATATTTTTTTGTTTTGGTTGGGTTAAGAAAAACAAACTCCTCAATTTGCTTTTATTTTAAAATTTTGATTTCACAATTAACTATTAACTGCAAATCAAAAAAACTCGAATTAACAAATGTAAAAAAAACATTTATTAATTCGAACAACTTCAAAAAAAAACACCTTCCCAGAACAAAAGTTCTAAGAAGGTATTTTTAAATATATTTTATTTAATTATCCTAGTTGGTATAACCGGGATTTTGCCATGCCTTTTTTTGCTCAGTTGATAAATTTGAACCATCTTCATTCAATAATCCATCTATAAACGATTGCGGAATAGGTCTCAACTCATGTTTGTTTGCTGTAATTCCAAATGCCTCGGGATTAAATGCTTTAGCGCGACTAATCAAAGTTCCTGTACGAGATAAAGTTTCCCATCGTTGCCATTCACCAATTAATTCACGTGTTCGCTCATTAAGGATAAAATGCAATGCACGTTGATAATCAGTAGTAGCACCTATCTTCGTAAGAACTGCCTCATCCTCAGCAGGTAAATTAGCAGGAAATGTAGTTAATTGCAAACTTGATGATGCAGTAGTTACAGCAATTGTAGGGTTTGACAAATAATAGGTATTCATATTTAAATTAGAATTAATATAATTTGTTGCATTAGTTCCCGTATTTAAAGCATTTGTTTCAAATGCCTGTGAACCGTCCCTATAATACGATCTATTCTCTCCATTTTTCCATTGAGCACGTGCACGTATGATATTAATATCATTCATCGCATTAGCATATTGCCCTAAACGCACATAACATTCAGCTCTAAGCAGGTAGGTTTCACCCAAACGAGCCATAATCACATCTCTTCGGGAATCTCCTCTTTCTGCCTGACGAGTACCATCATCCGTTTTATTAATTCCGGCAAAGAAATTTGAAAAAGAAGTACCTCCACTTTTAAAATTTGGAGCTACATAATTTCCATTTTGATATAATACCAATGAATTAGGACTATATTGACCAATTTTAGTTGTCAAAGCTCCAGTTGTAGCTGTCTGACGAGAACCTACTGTCCATGATGGTAAACGACTATTATCGTCCTTCCATGTTGGATTTTGTATTGCTGCACCAAAAGTATAACTATTATATGTGTTGTCGTTTTTTGTATTTAAAATCATTACAATGGCTGGATCTCCTAATTGAAGTCCTTTAGCATTTGGAGCAACAAGATTATTAGCCCCATAAACTGTCTTAAAAGTTTTCCACAAACGCGCATCATTGACATGGTCGTAAATCCCATAGGTATATTCTGTAGGTCGACAACGTTGAAAATCCATACTACCAATCCACACACCACGTCTTACCCAACCACCTGAAAACACAGAAAATTGAGGTGTAAAATAACTGTAAGTTCTGTTACCAAAACGTCCAACTGTACTTGCATCAGCATTATGTCCTGCTGCCATTAAAATTTCATTTTGTTGCTCTGCAGCTGAATCAACTCCTGTCCAATTCGCATATAAGTCACTATAATTTGCTGTAAGTGGACCTCGAGCATTAATTGCATACGTACAAGCACTTATAGCCTCATTCATGTCAGCTTCTTTATAAGCACTATTCCATGCATCATTTCTCTCAGAAGATCTGAACAATAAGGCTTTAGCAAGAAAGTGCGCAGCTGTTGCTTTAGTCCATGTAATACCTTTTCCATAAGTAAAAATTTCACCTTCAAAAAGCTGATACGCATTACGTAAATCTGTTATAACCTGCTCCCAGCACTGTTCTTCTGTTGCACGTGTAAAATTACGAACTACTCCTACCGCTGGTTTAGTTTGAAGAACTACTCCTCCATATTGAGCAGTTAGTCTGTAATAATTATATCCTCGTAAAAAATAAGCATGAGCTAGACAGCGATTTCTAATTTTTAGATCAGTAATTTTATCAGCATTAGCAATAATTGTATTACACGAAGCGATACCATAATAAAGCTCATCCCAAAGCGCCTCAGGTCCTGTTGCATTACCATTAGCTGCACCTGTTGATGCAGTGGCTCTTATTGGACTTAATCTACTATCATAAGTATTCCACATTTGATTGGTTAAATCATTTCCATTAGTAAACTCATCCGTACCATATAGCGTAATACCATAAGCCCATTCAAATCCAAAATGCCAACGAATATTTCCATATAACGATAACGTTAAAGCCTGAATTCCTTCAGGTGTTTCAAAATATTCTGTCGAATACTGGTTTGTTAATTCTTCATCTAAAAAATCTTTAGAACAAGAACTGAAAGACAGCCCTGTTAAGATCAAAAGACTAATTCCTATATATTTAAATTTATTCATTTTACTATATTTTATGTTATTTTCTGACAGATGCTTAAAAACCAACTTCGATACCCATAACGAAACTACGGTTAAAGTAAGTAGCATTAGTATCAAAATCATACCAGTCAACTGACTGATAGATACTACCAGGATTTACCGCCTGAGCATATAATTTAAGATTAGCTAAACCAATTGAAGAAGAAAACTCTTTTGGAAATTTATATCCAAGTGATATGTTTCTAATTTTAACAAATGAAGCTTTTGTAAATCCAAGAAGGCCTGAATATTTGTCTAATGATCCTGAAGCCGCTTCTCCTAATAAAGGTTTTTGAAACTCTGCATTAGGATTATTTGGCGTCCAATAATCTACCTCACGTTGATTAGCACGAGCAGTTAAAGCTTCTCCTCCTAAAGAAGCTGTATATCCCATACGACCATATAAATTTGCGCTTAATTCAAAACCTTTATAAGTAATGGTATTATTCCATCCCATTGTCCATCTTGGGTTTCTATTTCCAAGAATAACGCGATCACTCGCTGTAATCAAGTAATCCCCATTTTGATCTTTTGGGCGAACGTTACCAGGAGAAAAAAGTTTAGAAGTTCCAGCAGGCAAATTAGCAGCAGCATCAGCAGCGGCATTATATTTCTCAATTTCTGCTAAATCTTCAGGTGTGTTTTGCCATAAACCTAAATTATCCCATCCGTAATATACATTAATTGATTGCCCTATAAACCAGTTATTATCAATCATATCATTTTTACCATAGGCCAACTCTTCAATTTCATCTTTTTGCCAAGCTCCATTTAAATTGGTTTCCCAAGTAAAACCGTTTTCGTTTTGTACAGGAATTAAATTAAGGGTAACCTCGATTCCATTGTTACGAGTTTTACCAACATTAGCTAAAGTTTCAGGAGACCCTAAAATCGTAGGTATTTTAACAGCCATTAACAGATCGCTTGTGTACGATTTATAAAAATCAATATTACCACTAATTCTATTTTTAAGAATACCAAAATCAATTCCAAGATTATACTGTGTTGTTTTTTCCCAACCTAATGAAAGATTTGCCAAAGCAATTTGATTATTGGTGTAATAGGGCTCATTTGTAGTATAACCAATTTGATTACTTTGACCGTTAAAAGGCAAAAAGATGTTTTGTATCGCTCCTCTTGTACCATATGGCTCTACTGATGAATTCCCTGTTGTTCCAAAACCAAAACGTAATTTTAAATTATCAAGCCAATTAATACTTTTGATAAAATCTTCTTGTTCAATACGCCATGCAATAGCTGCAGAAGGGAAAAAGTCCCATTTGTTACCATCAGCAAGTTGAGAAGCACCATCCCAACGTCCTGACATAGTTAACAAATAACGATTATCATAACCATAAGTAAAACGCGCCATGTAAGAACTTAATTGACGTTTTGTGATATCAGATCCAATACTTACTCCGTTATTAGGATCGTTAATATCAACACCTCCCATATTGTCCCAACGGAATGATGCTTTAGGAATATTATTGGCACTCATAGATGAACTTTCAATATCCCAAGAGGAAGCTGTTTGAAGTAAAGTACCACCTAACTTGTGCTTGTTAAAAGTTCGATCATAGGTAATCATATTATCTAGAGTCCAAGAAAAATCACGAGCATTTCTAAGTCGTGCAAAACTTCTTCCAGGAGAACGATCAGTATTAATTCGGTGTGTAGAAGTTCCGTCAATGTAAGCACCTTCTCTCCAATGACGAAAATCAGGACCAAAATTAATTTTATAAGAAAGTCCTTTAAGTGGCTCCGTGATTTTTCCAATATCGAAGGTTGCAGAAAAATTACCTAACGCTCTAAAAGTTTGAGAATTTTGCATACTTTTTTTCCACTCATCAACAATAGTATAAGCTCCTTCACCACCTGGGCGTACAACCAAATTCCCGTTGTCATCATAAGGAAGTGCCATGTTAAATATAGATTTAGCCATACCATAAATAGCATTTGAACCTGAACCACTTCGTGCTCCTAAAGTCGAGGTTCCAAACTCTTGTTCACTCCAGGAAACATTTAGAGAAGCATTCATCTTAAACCAATCTGCAGGATTAATATTTGAAGTAAGTTTAGCTGTATAACGATCATAAGACTGACCTTTTTGTGTTCCTGTATTACTCAAGTAACCAAATGAGCCATAAGTATTTATTTTTTCAGAACCTCCACTAGCACTAATAACATGTTCTTTAGTTATACCTGTCTGTGTTACAAGATCAGTCCAATTTGTGTTAACCACTTTAGAAGGATCCCAAGTTCCATTTTGCCATCCTCTCAAAACATTATTAAGCGTAACATTTTCGTCATTAGGGCTTGCGAAAATTGCGGTATCATTTGCTAACGTTGGTGAATCAGGATGTGCATAGTTTGAAGTTGAACCAGGAAGTGAGTTAAGATTATAAGCAGCCCATCGCTTGAACTGAATAAAATCTGCAGCACTCATTGATGGAGACCTATCAATAATATCTGTTGTTGTTAATGTACCTGTATAATTTAAAGAAAACTGCCCTGCTTTTCCTTGCTTAGTTGTTACAATAATTACACCGTTAGCTCCACGTGACCCATAGATTGCTGTAGCTGATGCATCTTTAAGCACATCAATCGATTCAATATCTCTTGGATTCAAAGTTTCAATTGCAGAAGAAGAAAATAAAGGCACTCCATCAACAACGTATAGAGGTTCACTACTTGCAGAAAGTGAACGTTGTCCACGTATACGAATTGTCCCAAGCTGTCCTGGACGTTCATTTGTAGTAATATCAACCCCTGCTGCTTTCCCTTGTAATGCTTCAAATGCATTATTCACAGGACGATTATTTAATTCTTCAGCGCTTACTCTTGTTAGAGCTCCAGTAACATCAGATTTTTTTTGCGTTCCATACCCCACTACTACTACTTCATTAAGGGTTTGTGAAGATTCTTTTAAACTAATTTTAAAGTCCGTTTTATTACCAATAGGAAGCTCAACTGTATCAAAACCTATATAAGACACTACTAAAATTGTAGCTGTATTATCGATTCGTATACTAAACTTCCCATCAAAATCTGTAGAAACAGCATTATTTGTCCCTTTTACAAGAACACTAGCTCCAGGCAATCCCATACCACTTGCATCTACAACTACTCCGTTAAGGGTTTTCTGCTGTTGAACATTCATTGCCAAAACATTAGTACTTTCTTTTTTCTTGAAAGTTGTTCTCTGCAAAACTATTTGATTACTAACCAATGAATAACTGATATTTAGAGGCTGTAAAATTTTAGAAAGCACACTTGATAAAAGCTCATCTTCTGCTTCAACACTTACTTTCTGATCTAAAGCACCCATTCTTGAATTATAGGAGAATTTCACATCAGCTGATTTACCCAATTCAGCCAATGCTTTATTTAAATCCATATCTATTATGGAAACCGTAACTTTTGTATCTAATTTTCCCTGTCCATTTATATTATTTGCTAGAGTAACAGTAGAAAAAACAAGTGCTAATAGAAATTGGTACAATGTCATCTTCATGAGTCGGATTAGTAATCGTTGTTTTACTAGGTTTTTTTTCATAGTTTTGATTCGTTTTGATTAATACTGTTTGTGTGTATTTAAGAAACATTTCTAACCCACTTTGCAGAGTGAGCAAGAAAATTTAGGCGTCGATAATGTTGCAGCATTACGACGCTTTTTTTTATTCATGAAACAATTGATATTTTTAATTAATTACATCCATTAGAGTTAATGATAATTTGATTCCCGTTCATGGTATATGTGGTATTTTCACTTATTGATTTGCAAATAATTTTAAGCTTTTCTGGTAATGGCTGATCACTTAACGAAGTGGTTAGATGACATTTTTGGAGTTCTTTAACCGGAAAATCTACATCTACTGAATAAGCTTGTTCTATTGTTTTAAAAATTTGTGCAACTGGAATATCTGTAAACTCAAAACTGAGCTGTTCGATACTTTTTACAGAACTACTAATAGATTTATCCAAAGTAATATCAGTAATTTTATCAAAAGTTTGTCCTTTACGTTCAAAACGTAGGGCTTGATTAGGCAATAAAACAATTTCTTTTTGTAGAGAATTTTTATTTTTTTTCTCTGAATTCACTTTCACTTTACCAGTACGAACTAACACTTCTACTTCTGACTGATCATTATATGCTTTTATTCTAAAACTTGTCCCTACGACCTTAGTAACTATTTCATTAGCATGAACAAAAAATGGCTTTTTTGGATTTTTACTTATTTCAAAAAATGCCTCTCCTGATAAATAAACGTTTCTTTCATTCCCTGTAAAAACCTTAGGATAACTTAATTTAGTTTTTGGCTGCAGCAATACTGAACTTCCATCAGAAAGAGTAATAATCTGTGGTTTATTTGAATTATTTATTTGCTCTAACAAACCACCGTCATCACCATTTACAATAATTTGATTGAAATTATAATATGATTGTTCATGATCAAAATAATTTGTATAAACATAAAAAGACAATACCCCTAAAACCAATACAGCTGCAATTTTCTTAAACAAGCCTGAATACCACAATTGCAACACTTTCTGCTCCATCTTGTTATCCCTTTCTTTTGTTTCAATTTTCATCCAAGTCTTTTGCAAGGACGAATCTATTTCTTCGTCCAATAATAAAGCGTCAGGTACCTGCATTGCTAACAACCATAAACGAGCTTCTTCAACCAATTTTGCTCTCTTTGAATGTTCTAAAGTCCATTCTTCCCAACCATTTACATTTTTTTGAGACTTCATCCACAATTGAAATGTTTCGTCTGCCAAAAAATCTTCTATTTCACTATATTGATCTCGATTTTTCATTTTTAACATATTTCTGCTATCATTAAGGACAGCAACAAAATTACATACTCACTTTTTCTGTAATTATTCACAATTAACTCATTAACATTAAAATCAAAAATGCTAATACTCCATTCCATTCTTTACGTATATATACCATTGCTCTATGCAGCAAATTGCTTACTGATTGATTATTTACATTCAAAATCGCAGCAATTTCATCTACACCAAGACTATTATGGTACCTTAAAAACAAAGCTTCTTTTTGTCTTGAAGGTAATGTGTTCAAAACCTTATTAAGACGCATTACTTTATCTGCTGTTAATTCATCAGAAATCAAATGATGTTCAACTGAAAAATCGAACAAAAAAGACAATTCATCAACTGTTTTCGTCTTACTAAAAATGCGATCACGTTGTTGTAAACGAACAATTCGTTTTCGAACAGAAGACAACAGATAAGCTTTTACTACAGCCGATTTACTTAAACTATTCCTGTAAATCCAAATATCTGTAAACACATCCTGTACACAATCCTGAACCTTTTCAGTATCAGGCAAAAAAGTATTTCCATAACGAACCAAGCTCCTATAGTAACGTTTAAAAAGGACAGAAAATGCTTTTTCATCCCCCGCAATTAAACAAGACCAAAGCTCATGATCGTCAACAACATTTTTATGTAAAAGTTGATTTTTCAAATTCAAAACTTTTTATTCTTAAAAAAATTAAGAGTTGTTATTTTACAAACAACCCTTAATTGACTAAATAACATCTCTTTATGACTAACCAAATCATGCAACAAAAAAGATCTTTTATACACAAAGGACAGCAACTTTATTATATACTCATTAATTTTAATATTTTTTTCATTAAATTTAAAAATAAGCTAATTTAATTCTTTACATATCAAAAAAAATCAATAATCACTAAAAAATAATCTTATAAAAAAATATCCTTTAAACATATTTGCTAATTTAATATATTTATGCAAAATTTATATACATGGAAGAGATCAACTGCCCAAAATGCCATAACGAAAATATTGTAAAAAGTGGTATTATAAAAAACAAACAGAGATACTTATGCAAAAAATGCAATTACTTTTTCACAGTAAATAAGATTGGTAAAAAAATTGACAATTACTACGTTACTAAAGCTCTTCAACTTTACTTAGAAGGATTAAGCTTTAGAGAAATCGAAAGAATCATTGGCGTTTCACACGTAAGCATTAGTAATTGGGTGAAATCCTTTAATATAAAAAAACCTGCCAATTCCAATTACCACCCTACTTACAAAATACTAAACCACTTAGAATTAGTAGAATATATAAGAAACAAAGACACATTATCTGGTGCAGGAATGATTATAACTGAACTTGGCGATAAATTCATGGCCATTAAATGGGAACGTTTCAAAAAATAACTATACCATTTACACATATATACAAGTCATTTTTTTTTTCAGATAAAAAAACTGAATTTGCTGTTCTATTAGACCAAAAACCAACCTTAAATTATTTAACCTTTATGGAACAATTATTAAAAGACACTACTGCCAACCCGGCTCCTTTAGGCCTTTTTGGCTTCGGAATGACAACTATTTTATTAAACATCCACAATGCAGGATTCTATGAACTCAATACCATGATTATGGGTATGGGAATATTTTTTGGAGGATTACAACAGGTAATTGCCGGAATCATGGAATGGAAAAAAGGAAATGGCTTTGCTATGGCAGCTTTTACTTCCTACGGTTTCTTTTGGTTATCACTTGTTGCATTATGGCTTTTACCTTTAGCCGGAGGCACTAAACCTGACGGACCTTCAATGGGATGCTATTTAGGCATGTGGGGAGTATTCACATTCGCTTTTTTTATAGGTACATTAAACGGCAACACTATTGGAAAACTTATATTTGGTTCATTGGTAATTCTTTTTGCATTATTAGCAGCAGCAAGGTTTACTGGTAGTGAACAAATTCATACCATTGCGGGTTACGAAGGAATTCTTTGTGGATTTTTTGCTTTTTATGAAGCAGCAGCAATTGTAATCAACGAAAAACTAGGCAAACAAGTGCTGCCTTTATAAATAACAACTTTCAATAGCCTTATTAATTTTAAGGCTATTGTTTTTTTATTTAGATGAAAAAGAGACATGAACAAAAATTAATTATTCTTTCATTGCTAATGATTTTAGCTTTGAACCTGCCTCTTATTCTCTTATTTGATAGTTCAAAACCTTTATTTGGCTTTCCTATCACCTACATCTATATTTTTTCGGCCTGGTTATTTTCTATTGGAACAACCTACTTAATTGTAAAAAAATATTATGAGTAGTCTGGTTCTGTTATTGATTTTAGCAATCTATGTAATAATACTTTTTTACATCGCTCATTGGTCAGAAAAAAGAAGTCATTCTAAATGGACTAACAACCCTTATATTTATTCCTTTTCGCTGGCGGTTTATTGTACTGCCTGGACTTATTATGGAAGTATTGGTCTGGCAGCACAAACAGGTTTGGATTATTTACCTATTTATCTGGGGCCGATAATCATTATTCCCACCTGGATTATTATTCTTAAAAGAATCATTAGAATTTCAAGAATCAACAAAATTACCAGTATTGCCGATTTTATTTCGTTGCGATATGGAAACAGTCGATCACTGGGAGCCTTAGTTACTTTAATCGCTATTTTCGGGATTGTACCCTACATTGCTTTACAACTAAAATCCATTTCCGATACTTTTCACGTTGTAACCAAAACCCATGCAACTTCTAACATTTTTACTGATAACACCACTTATATCTGTATTGCCTTAGCCTTATTTGCTTCTTATTACGGTAATAAATATGTGGATGCCTCCGAAAAAAGACGCGGAATTGTAACAGCTATCGCCATTGAATCAATATTAAAATTAGTTTTCTTTTTAATCATTGGTATCTATGTAACTTATTTTGTTTTTGATGGTTTTGATGACATTTACAACAAAGCATCTGTTCTTGAAAATTTTAACCAAAAAAACACGATTGGTAGTTTGCCCAACGGACTTAATTGGTTTTTTCTATGTCTGATTTCTATGTGTGCCATTTTCATTTTACCAAGGCAGTTTCACACAGCCATTGTCGAAAATAATCAGGAAAAACATGTTCGTACTGCCATTTGGCTACTTCCACTTTATTTATTACTGTTTAATGTTTTTGTATTTCCAATAGCCTGGGGAGGAAATATTCTTTTTGAAAATCAAGGACTTAACTCTGATACTTATTCATTATTGATTCCGCAATATTTCAACAATGATTTCCTAACAACTATTGTCTTTCTTGGGGGTTTTTCGGCAGCAATTTCGATGATTATTGTTTCCTCAATAACATTGGCAACTATGCTCAGCAACAACCTATTAATTCCTTATGGTTTCATTGGATCACTTGAAAACACCTCACAAGAAAAGAATACCAAACGAATCGTTCTTAGCCGAAAAATAGGAATCTTTTCCTTGATTATTCTTGCTTATATCATCTATCGCGTTTTCGTTTTAGATTACACTTTAGTTTCCATCGGATTGGTTTCTTTTGTCATCATAGCGCAATTAGCCCCTTCATTTTTTGGAGGATTATTCTGGAGAAGAGGTTCGAAAAAAGGAGCTATAACCGGAATCATTTTGGGATTTTTAGTTTGTTTTTACACTTTGTTAATTCCTTATGCTCTTGGAACCACAAAATCAGCAAGTACTTTTGTGCAGGATGGACCTTGGGGTATTGCACTTTTAAAACCTTTCCAACTTTTCGGATTGGATTATTTAGAACCCATTCCGCAAGCCGTTTTTTGGAGCTTACTAGTCAATTTATTGAGCTATATGGCGGTTTCGGTAAGTTTTAGTGGAAATTACAGAGAACGTAATTATGCCGAAATGTTTGTCGACATAGACAAATACATCACTAATCATGAAAATGCCTATGTATGGAAAGGAACTGCAAACATTTCGGATATTCAAAAAATATTAGAACGCTTTTTGGGGATCGAAAGAACCCAACGCGCTATGACTATTTTCAAACTGAAATACAACATCGATAAGGACAGTGAAATAGCCGATTCACGTTTTATAAAATTTGCCGAAAACCTACTTACAGGTCATATTGGTACGGCTTCCGCCAAAATTGTTATTTCGAGTGTGGCCAAAGAAGACAAAATAAGTCTGCCTGAAGTTTTGCGAATTCTGGAAGAATCCAAAGAGAACATTATTATCAATAAAAAATTAACCGAAAGTTCGAATGAATTAAAAATATTATCGGAACAACTTCAAATTGCTAATCAGGAACTCATAAACAAAGACATTCAAAAAGACGAATTTCTAGATACTGTAACCCATGAATTAAGAACCCCCATAACGGCTATTAGAGCTGCTACCGAAATCCTTTATGATGACGAAGATATTCCTGCCGAAGTTCGCCAAAAATTTCTACAAAATATCATATCCGAATCTGACCGTCTAAACCGTTTGATTGATAAAATATTGGATTTGGAAAAATTCGAAACCGGTAAACAAAAAATTTATGTTTCTAAAAACAACATTTGTCAAACTATCAACAACACTCTCGAGTCCCTGCAACAATTAATAGCAAACAAAAATATATATGTTGATTTCAAAGACCAGTCCAGAGAGATAAAAGCCTTTTACGACGAAGAGCGCATTATTCAGGTATTGCACAATTTATTTTCAAATGCGATTAAATTCTGCGAAAACATAGCTGGAAAAATCACTATTAAACTCATAGAAAATCCTGATTTTGTTTCCGTAAGTATTCACAATAACGGAAAAGAAATAAAATCAGAAGATTTTGAAGCCATCTTCGATAAATTTTACCAATCCCGAAATCAAAACGTAAAAAAACCTATCGGAAGCGGCTTAGGATTAGCTATTTGCAAAAAAATTATTGAACATCACAAAGGAAAAATATGGGTCGAAAGTGCTATTGGCAAAGGAACAACCCTTATTTTTACATTACCCAATTACAATACCACTGAAAAATGAAGAAAATATTAATTGTAGATGACGAACCCAATATTGTAATGTCACTGGAATATACTTTTAAAAAAAACAATTTCGAAGTATTCATAGCCCGTGACGGTCAGGAAGCATTGGATATTTTAAAAAATCAATTACCTGATATTATTATACTTGACGTAATGATGCCGATGGTTGATGGTTACAGCACATTGGAACAAATAAAACAAGATTCCAAATTAGATCATTGCAAAGTAATCTTCCTTTCGGCAAAAAACAAAGAAAAAGACATTGAAAAAGGACTCGCTTTAGGAGCCAATTTATACATAACAAAGCCCTTTTCACTCAAAAAACTAATCGAACAAGCACAGGAATTAATAAACTAACAAAACTAAATATAAATTATGAGTCGTTATAAAATAAGTAATTTCGAAGAATACTTTAAAGAGTATAAAAAATCCATAAAAGACCCAAAGAAATTTTGGGACAAAATTGCTTCCGAAAACTTCACATGGTACCAAGAATGGGACAAAGTTGTTGATTTTAATATGGCTGAAGCAGAAATTAAATGGTTTGTGGATGCCAAAGTTAACATCACTAAAAACTGTATTGACCGCCACCTTGCTAAAAAAGGAGAAAAATCAGCTATTATTTTTGAACCAAATAATCCTGACGAACCTAGCCAATCTTTCACTTACAATGAGTTACACCAAAAGGTAAGTAAAATGGCAAATGTACTCTTAAGTCAAGGTATTAAAAAAGGAGATCGAGTATGTATTTACCTTCCTATGATTCCGGAATTAGCTATCACTACTTTGGCTTGTGCCCGTATTGGAGCCATTCACTCTGTAGTATTTGCAGGATTTTCAGCTTCGGCTTTGGCTGCCCGAATTAATGATAGCGAATGTAAACTAATCGTAACTTCTGACGGTGCTTATCGTGGAAATAAAACCATCGACTTAAAAGGAATTGTTGATGAAGCGCTTGTTAACTGTCCTTCTATTGAAAAAACATTGGTTGTAAAAAGAACCAATGCCGAAATCCAAATGAAAGAAGGTCGTGACTTATGGTTAGCGCCGCTTTTTGAGCAGGCATCTGACAACAATACAGCCGAAATCATGGATGCCGAAGACCCATTGTTTATCCTTTACACTTCGGGTTCAACCGGTAAACCTAAAGGAATGGTTCACACCACAGCAGGTTACATGGTTTATACTGCTTATACTTTCCAAAACGTTTTTAACTACGAAGAAAATGATATTTTCTGGTGTACTGCCGACATTGGCTGGATTACAGGACACTCTTATATTTTATACGGCCCATTATTAAATGGAGCTACTACCGTGATTTTTGAAGGAGTACCATCTTACCCTGACTTTAGTCGTTTTTGGGAAGTAATCGAAAAACATAAAGTTAACCAATTCTATACAGCCCCAACAGCCATCAGAGCATTGGCCAAAGAAAGTTTAGATTATGTTCAAAAATACCCTTTAAGCTCATTAAAAGTAATTGGATCAGTAGGAGAACCAATCAACGAAGAAGCTTGGCACTGGTACAACGACCACGTGGGTGGCAAACGTTGTCCTGTGGTTGATACTTGGTGGCAAACAGAAACAGGAGGAATTCTTATTTCACCAATTCCGTTTATTACGCCAACAAAACCAACTTATGCTACACTTCCGTTACCGGGAATTCAGGCCGTATTGATGGATGAAAAACGCAACGAAATTGAAGACAATCAGGTAGTGGGAAGTTTATGTATTAAATATCCTTGGCCTGGAATTGCCAGAACAATTTGGGGTGATCATAAACGCTATAAAGAAACGTATTTTTCTACTTTCCCTGGGAAATATTTCAGTGGTGATGGTGCTTTACGTGATGAAGTAGGCTATTACCGAATCACAGGTCGTGTAGATGACGTAATTATTGTATCAGGACATAATTTAGGAACCGCTCCTATTGAAGATGCCATCAATGAACATCCAGCAGTAGCAGAAAGTGCCATTGTAGGTTTCCCTCATGACATCAAAGGAAATGCTTTGTATGGTTTTGTAATCCTGAAAGAAACTGGAGAAAAACGAGACAAAGCAAATCTTGCAAAAGAAATCAACCAACATATTGCAGATCACATTGGGCCTATTGCCAAATTAGACAAAATCCAATTCGTATCCGGATTACCAAAGACTCGTTCTGGAAAAATCATGCGTCGTATTCTTCGTAAAATAGCCGAAGGAGATTTTTCAAACTTTGGAGATACAACAACCTTATTAAATCCTGAAATTGTGGATGAAATTAAAGATGGAAGAATCTAGTTCTATCTCTAAAATTTCAAAATAAAGTATAAGCTGCTCTGTTAATTTGCACTGCCCCCAAAAAGTTAGACACTATTTGGGGGTATTTTTATGGAAAGAAAAGTCAAGTATGGTTATGATTTTAAACTTCGATGTGTAAATGAAGTTTTAAAAAAGCATCAAGCA
>NZ_JBBYHU010000051.1:0-15203 GCF_038289905.1 Flavobacterium flavipallidum
ATAGATTACTATAATAATGAGAGAATAAAACTTAATCTAAAAGGAATGAGCCCGATACAATATCGAGCTCATTATTATCAAATTTAATTATAAATTCGTCTAAACTTTTGGGTGCAGTCTAGTATATCGTGAGATGGCTTTTTCGGTTATTAATAATTACTGTTTTTTAGCTGCTTGTAGAGCGCGTTTAAGTTCTAATTGCTCAGGAGTTAAGATCTCATTAATTTTTTTTCCTAGTTCATCTCTTTTCTTTTTGTTATCCTTTGCATTAGATGGGTTAGCTTTAGAATCGTTTACTAGAACTTCCTGTTCTTTAAGTAAGACTAAAATTGATGTTTTTTGTTCGTCGTTTAAAGTCAAATCTTTTGCCATTTGTTCCATTTTTTTATTTGCTTTTGTTCTTTGTACTTGAGCAAATCCTGACATTCCTAAAGCCAATAAGGCTACAATAAATAATTTTTTCATTTTTTTTGGTGTTAATTAATTTTGAGATATTTTAATATAAATGTTGCAAATGAATTTGTGAATTCTAATTAGGTAACTTTTCTTCTTTTTGTACTTTTAATTTTGGTGTTCCAAAATAAAAATTGAGTGTTCGCTTAGTAGTTCCATGAATGGCATTTTTTTCACTTTCAGGACCAAAACCTCTAACGTTAGTATCATTTGTTCCCATTTTAGAACCAATTGCAGGAATTGTATCTAAGAAAGATAAATCTCCCAAAGGTAATTTAGGATGTGGATTATTGGCATTGATACCATAAAAATCAAATAGACGAACAAATAAATCTTTATCAGGTGAAGCAACCGTAAATTTTCCTTCTAGTGTGCTTAGTTCCATCCAAACAATATCAGAGTAATAGCCTTTAAATTCAGGGTAAATCCAAGGGGAAGTTCCTGTTTGCGTATTGTTATATCGATTTTCATAAACATCAAGGGTAACGCCACTTAAACGGTTTTTCCAAACGCGATTCGGTCCTTTTCCTAACCATTTTGCTCCCATAACTAATCCTTCGGGATAGTTAAAGCTAATACCCGAGAAAGAATAATCCCCATCCAGCGCATATTGATAACTCATTTCCAGCCATCCTGTAGGTTGCATTTTCCAACGAACGGATTGCAGATTACCAGTGTAACTTACTTCTACCACATAAGCATCTCCTTCTTTAAAATGTTTCAAGGCTGAAAAAGTTGCTGTACCATTCACCAAAACAGGACCATTAGATATTGAGATAGCCGCACCATTTTCGTTTTTCACCTTAGCAATTGCACCCGTTTTTGTATCAAAACTTACCGAAATCGCATTAGCTGTAAGGGTTAATATATCTTTTTCGTCTTTAACTTCCACTGTTTTTGGCGATTCTGCTTCCAACATTCCTTTCAATAAATCAGTATTGGATTTGATTTTCCAAACCCATCTATATATTTCATTATTATTTGGATCAATAGCTGTAACAGCGATAGCATCAGCATTTTTCCAGTCGGCAGGAAGACTTAGGGATAAATTTCCTTTTGCAGTAGGTGCAATATTAGGCCCCAGAACAGTGTTTGATTTCAAGACATCATGTCCTATTTCTTCATCTTGTTTTCCTTTATATGTAAGTAACTCCCATTTGAAAATACATTGGTTCAAATTAGTAAAGTGATAACGGTTTTCTACAGGAATCTCACCATTAAAATCTTGAGGGAGTTCTTTAAGAGTGATGTGAACTGGTGAATAAATTTCTTTGATGGCATTAAAACTACCTTCTTTTTCGCGATGTGGTCCAACTATTCCGTCGGCAGCATTATTACCATTTACATCAATCATGTTGTTTAAATCGGTTCGTACAATTCCTTCATCAGCAAAATCCCAAATAAAACCTCCGGCTCCTTTTTTAGCATTCCAGTGCAACTCCCACATATCTGCCAGGCCGGCACCAGCACCACCGTCCTGCATGGCATGCAAAAATTCGGTAGGCATATAAATATTAGACTCTTCAACCAGTTTTTTTGTGCTATAATAATCCTCATAATGGTTACAATCAATACCATTAATAGCATTTCCAGGTTTATGATGTGCGTGAATTACGGTTCTATTTGATAAATCGTATTTTCCAAAATCATCATCAAAATCAAAGTTATGACCACCTTCGTTACCATTACTCCAAAAAATAATCGATGGATGATTGGCATCACGAATCACCATTTCTTTTAGCAATGGTTCTCCAACTTTAGTTGCATAAGCTTTTTGCCAACCTGCTAATTCATCAATCACGTACAAACCTAAAGAATCACAAATTCTCAGAAAATTAGCATCAGGAGGATAATGTGAACAACGTACCGCATTCATATTCATTTCCTTGATTAACTTTACGTCTACTAAATCGGCTTCCGGATAAGTAGCACGGCCATATTCCGGCCAAAAAACATGTCGGTTAACTCCTTTGATTTTTATTTTAGTCCCATTTACATAAATTCCGTCTTCTTTGCGTATTTCAATAGTACGAAAACCAAATTTGTCTGAGGTTTCATAAATTTTGTCTGCACCTTTGTGTAAACTCACTTTTAGATGATACAAATTAGGCGTTTCGGCCGTCCAAAGTATTGGTTTTTTTATATTGGTGCTTAGCGTTACAATTGAATCTGAGGCGGTAGTTTTAGTTGTAGCTACAATTTTTCCTTTGGTATCCAAAATTTGAGCTTCAACAGTATAAGCATCAGTTATGTTTTTCAAATGTGCATTCATTCTAAAAGAGCCATCTGCTTTAGCATCGATTGCTGTCCAGACGATATTGGCTTTAGGTAATGCTTCTAAATAAACAGGTCGGTAAATACCTCCAAAAATCCAGTAATCAGCCAAACGCTCTGCTCCATTAACTGATTTGTCATCGGACATTTTACTAACCTTAACCTCTAATAGATTTTTTTGTCCAAATTTTAATGTAGTGCCAATATTGTATTTGAAGCTGTAAAAAGATCCCTGATGTACTGGTCCAACCAATTTTCCGTTGATTTTTACCTCGGTATCGGTCATCGAACCTTCAAATACAATGTTTACTTCTTTATCTTGCCATGTGGCAGGAACTGCGAATTCGTATTTATAAAAGCCTTTTTCATCGTGGAATCGGAAATTTTTTCCATTAGTAACATTATCACGACCGTAGTTGTATGCTCCAAAACCCTGTTGTTCCCAATGGCTGGGTACCTGGATTTTAGACCATTTGCCACTGTTGCGTCCTGCTGTAACCCAAAAATCCCAGATTTTGGTGTTTTTTACATCGGTTCCGGAAAGATATTGGATTTCTTTTTGTGTTCCTGATTGTGCAAATGAATGCAGTATATTCAAAAGTGAATAAGCAAGAACAAAAGCCTTAATTTTTAAAGAATATTTCATGGATGTATTATTTCTTTTGTTTAGCAACATATTTAAAAATCTCACCGTTAATGCTCACATTTTCTATTTTTATGTTTTTTACATTATCGATTTTTAATGGTGTTTTAATACCGTTGAAATTACAATTTACAATTGTTAGATTTTCTATTGGAGATTCTTTGTAAGCATTGACCCAAATAGCATATTCACCACCTTTTTCTATATTTAAATTTTCTACCCAAATATTGCGAATTACAGGCATAAAGTTGCCCGGATTTTCGTAGAACATATTGAAATGTATAGCAGATTCTCCATAACTTCCAACAGTGATATCTTTGAGGAAGATATTTTCAATGGTTCCGCCTCTGGAAGAAGAGGTTTTAACACGAAGAACTCTGTCCAAATTTTTACTATCCATTTTACAATTGACGGCGTAAATGTTTTTGGCTCCACCTGCAATTTCACTTCCTATTACAATTCCGCCATGGCCATTTTTCATTTCACAACCTTCAATGATATGATTTTCGGCAGGTTTTTTATAGTCTCTGCCGTCTTCATCACGGCCTGATTTGATGGCAATACAATCATCTCCTGTATTTAAATAACAATCTTTGATAAGTACATTTTTACAGGCATCAGGATCACAACCATCTGTATTAGGTCCTTCTGAGTCGATACGTACTTTTTCGATAGTCACATTTTCACACATAACCGGACTTACAAACCACATAGGAGAATCGAGTAAGGAGACACCTGATATCAAGAGGTTTTTACAGTTGTAAGGTTGAATCATATACGGTCTTAAGTAATGACCTTCACCAAAAATACGTTTTCTTGGATCTAATTTTTGTTTCATTAATTTATGTAAACTATCACGGGCAGCGGTTTGATTAGTCATGCCTTCTTTCCATCCGTATTGTTTACGTCCTTTCCAAGGCCACCAATGTTTTTTATCGGCATTTCCGTTAATAGTCCCGTTACCTGTAATGGCAATGTTTTTTTCGCCATAAGCATAGATTTGGGGAGAGTAATTCATGCAATCCATTCCTTCCCAACGTGTTAAAACGATTGGGTAGTCTTTAGGATTTTGTGAAAAAAGTATCGTTGCGCCTTCCTTCAAATGTAAATTAACATTACTTTTCAAATAGATAGGTCCAGTAAGAAATACTCCCGAAGGGACAATTACCTTACCGCCTCCTTTATTGTTGCAAGTTTCAATTGCTTTTTTGAATGCCTCACTATTTAGGGTTTTTCCATCAGCTTTTGCTCCAAAATCCAGAATGTTAAATTCCTGGTTTTTAAATTTTGGAGCTTTGATTAATTTTTTAATTTGAGCCATTTCTTTCAATGGTTGACATGAAGAAGTCCAGTTTTTAGGTTCTTCCTTTGTAGTTACTGCTAATAGTAAAAACGCCATTAGTAACAGTGAAATCTTTGAGCTTATATTACTTTTGAAATTCATATTTTGGTTGTCTAAAAACTATTGTTTGTTAATGTCTATTCTGCTTAAAGCTAATCCGGTATCTAAAATATAGATTCGAATTTTTACAATACCTTCTTTTTCTGTGGCAAAAGCTAATTGTTTTTCAAAATATCCTCTTACAATACTGGCTGACCAATTTTTATCTTCTCTCGAATTATCAGTATCCAGAAACTGCGGTTTTTGATTATTAATGACCACTGCAAGATTTAAATTTCTTTCTTTGTTTATGGCTTTATTAGGTAATGATTTTAAAGATAATTGATAGTTACCAGTTTTTAAATTTACTTCATATTCTACATAAGGCGCTTTATCAAAGTTGTTTTTATCAAATGATTTTCCCGTAAATGGATAACGTGAAACACTTTCTCCTCCCAATCCAAGTCCTTCAACGGTAATGATTTTTTCGGATGGAATTTCATTTTTTGTCTTGAAGTCAGCAGCCTTTACAGAAATAAATTCGGCTACACTTGCAGCATTTACTGGATCTAATCTTAAATACCTGTGATCATATTCTTTTGGATTTCGGAGTGAATCACTTAAAATCTCAGGATTTGAAATTTCCGGCATACCATAAGTAGCTAAATTTCTTGGTGCATTGGTAATAATGCCATCCCATTTTCCATTTTCAATTTCTTTATTGTAATATTTGGTTAAAGAAATGATTTTTTCAAGAGCATCTTTTGATTTTTGAGAATATTCTAATGCCAGCGTTTTGTTGTTTGTTTTTACTTCCATACTCATTTGTGCATAGAAGAATTTATCATTCATCAAGGCTGCACAATTGGCTGGATATTCTATCAATTCGAAAAAGGCATTCTGAAGAAAGGCAGGTACGTTTTTCTTAGCTGTATTGACTTTTTCAACCAAAGAACTGTAATCTTTCAATCGTTTCTTTTTAGAAGCATCATCAAAATGCAAAAATCCCATATGTTCCGGTTTTCCACTATGTGCTAATTGATAATATTCTTTTTTTATGGTAGCAATTTCAGGTGCTAATGCAGTACCAAAAGTTGATTCGGCCCAAAATTGTGCATATTGACCCGCATTTTCAGGAGACCATTTTTTCATATCCCAAGCCATATCCAAAAAGAATTGAATTTCCATTTCAGCCGGTTTGATATCACCCACATTGACTACCCAAAATTTGTCTGCTCCAAATTGATAGGCTTTTGTCATTTCATACGCAATCAGCGATGGGGAAGTAGAAGATAACCAGGTGTAATCATGCGGACCGCCTAAATAAGATAGGTGATAATAAATACCGCTGGAACCACTGCGTTTTTGTTCTTTCGAATTGGAAAGTTGGCGAATGTAACCATAGTTGTCATCTGTCCAAACCAGAGTTACGTCGTCAGGTATTTTTAATCCACCGGTATATAAACCCAAAACTTCTTTGTAAGGGCAGAATATTTGTAATGCCTTATTCTCAGCTCCAAAATACTTTTTAAAAATCTTACGTTGATCCTGTATAATAGTATCCATTAGGGCAATTTTACCCTCTTTGGTTGTAGGCCCTACGATATTACCATCCCTTACCCCTCGCATTCCTACGGTGTACATAGCCTCGTAATTTTTAGCAGCATTAACTCGATCCTCCCAATATTTTGATACTTCTTTTTTATTGGTGTCATAACGGTATTCACCCGGTTTGTGCCCGTATTCGTGTACGTAATTTTCCTGCCATTCAAAAGTATTCGATCGTAACATCATGTCACAATGCGTAGAACCAATTACGATGGCGTATTTATCGGCTACTTTAGGATTGTCAGGATAATACCAAAATGCTTTCGTACTATCATGCATAGCGGGCCAGATTAAGTTGGCTCGTAAACGAAGCAATAATTCAAAGACTTTAGCATAGGTTTTTGGACCAATATCTTTGATGTCTTTGTCCATGTTTTTAGCAGCCCATGGATTCAATCCCCAATCTTCGTCATTGATAAAGATTCCTCTGTATTTCACCGATGGTTCTCTCTGATTCATTGTGCCTGCTAATACATATAATTCTTTTTTAGGTTTGGGCTTTACGTCAGCCCACCAAACCCACGGAGAAACTCCGGCTAATTTTGATATTTCAAATAAACCATAAGCAGTTCCTCTACGGTCGCTTCCTGCTATGACTAAGGCTTGCTTTACTCCGGGTATTGGATTATTAACCGTTGTAATGGTATAAGATTCCCATTTGTTTTGAATTTGAGAAACCTTAATTTTTTTGGATTTGATCAATCCGTCAATTACTTTAGATTTTCCGATAGTTCCTGCAATTATAAGGTATTCTTCATTAGTGCGCTGATGGATAGTTGCTGGTTTGTTACCGCTGACTAATTCAAAATCGAAAGCAACGGCATTAGCGACAATTGTCACTACTTCTGCGTCATTTTTATCGGTTAGTATAGCCGGAACCATTCCTTTTTGGATTAAAGGAAAAGAAGCTGTACTTGCCAAAGGGAAAGTATTTGTGCTTGGCTTAGTGTCTGTTATTAATTGGGCCTGTACACTACTTCCAATGATGAAAAACAAAGTGAAAACTATTTTTATTATTAATTTATTATACATTTTTATTATTTTTTATAGTCCCTTTTTAGCAAAGGTGTTAAGGTACTTTTCAGCAAATCTTTTCCCCATTATTCTTTGACTTTCCCCATCAAAATGCACTTTGTCTCCCTTGTGTTTTAAGTCAGCTGTTTCGACAATAGCAGCATATTTATCCTCTCGTATATAAGTTGTGTTTGCTTTGTTTATTTCGGCCCATAATGCCGGCTCTTTTGAAAAAGAACCAATATTTCCAATAAGAATTGGTAATTTCTCATTGTTAGCCTCTTTTCTGAAAGAAGAAAAAAGCGTTTTTAAGTTTTGGTTTCTATTAGCGATTCCTGCAGCGTTGGCGTTCGATTCTCCCTGATGCCATAGTATAGCTTTAATAGTTCCGTATTGTTGCCCAAGTTCCAATTTTTCTTTGAAGTTGGAATACAGATTGATGTTTCTGTGAGGTAAATCTTTTATCCATTTTTCAATGGGACTGCCACCTACCGCAGTTGGTAATAAAAGTATAACTACATCTTTTGGAATACTTTTTAATAACTCATTTGCGAAAGCCATTCCGCAATCTAAACCACGATAAGCCGGCGTACTAAAATGTATAGGCTCTTTTGCAAGGATGAGTTCGTTTTTACTGTTAATAGTTAAAATTCGGTTGTTTGAAATGGTATCCTGAGGTTCAACCAAACCACGACCCTCCATATTAGACTGACCTGCCATTATAAAAACCCAAACTTTCTTATTGTTAGGAGCGGTTGTTACTTTTTCTTCTTGCTTCGGAAAATTTTTAGTTCTGTTTTCTTTTTCCTGAGCCCAGATAATGAAGCATTGAAGTGTAGTTATAAAAAAAAGTAATTTATTGATTTTAAACATTTTTTTTAAAATTTATGTTTCTAAAATAATTAATTTCCATCCGGTTTTACTACTTCTTTAAGTGGGCTCATTGGCCAATAGAAATCATCAAAAGCTCCAGGTTTTGCTGGATCAAATTGAGGAGTGCCATCGGAAATTGATTTGGCAATTTTTAAATTGACATCACGAATTCCTTTAACAACTAACTTAGCAATCTCATATGCTCCATATGGTCTGAAATGAGTGTTGTCAGCCAATGGTTTGTCTTTTCCGGGAAATATATTTGCAGGATAATGCACAAATAATTTAATAGATTCTTTTTCTCCTAATGCTTCATACATGATTTTTGACATGGCATTCAAATCAATCAATGCTACATTTTGTTCTTTGGCTGTTACTCTAACCGCTTCAGGATAATCGCCCAGAGTTTCCACAATTTTTCCGGTTTTATCAAATCTTCTTCTTTGAACAGAAGTTACCAAAACTGGAATTCCGCCCTTTTTCTTAATCTCAGCTATTACTTTTTCTAAATTTGTCTTGTAATTTTTAAAAGGACCATTGTTTTCTCCTTTTTGTTTTTGATCGTTATGTCCAAATTCAACGAAGACATAATCCCCGGGTTTAACTAAACTATAGACTTTATCAAAACGGTGTTGCGCAATGGAACTACTCAAAGTTTCTCCTGATTCGGCATAATTGGCAACGGCTACTTCTCCAGCTTTAAAAAAAGCAGGTATCATTTGACCCCAGGAAGCCCAAGGTTCATTGGATTGATCCACTACTGTAGAATCGCCTGTCAAGAAAATGGTTGTTACTTTACTTTCTTCAGGATATATTTCAATAGCATTAACTTTTGGACTTGAACCGTTAAATTCAAGAGTTAGCTTATCATCCCATTGGTAGTTGTCTTTTTCTCTTGGTTTAAGACTTACTTTTTTGAATTTTCCACCACGAATAATACTGTCTCGAATATGAAGTGTGAATTCAACCACCTTGTGTTTTCCATTTTCGGTTTGTAATTTATTCACCATCATTCGGCGATTTTCAGCTCTGATTACAGTTTCAGAAACAGCAGCGTCATCGCCTAAAGTTACTTTTATATGGTAATTCCCCTCAGGTAATTTTACGGAAAAATAAAAAGGTTTATCTGAGGTAAGGAAACCATCGGTTAATGCTTGCTTTCCTGTTTTTGTATTTGCTGTTGCCGAAGTTCCAAAATCCAGTCCAAATCCCTTTTCAACATTATATACGTTTTCAGGCAGTACTTTCAAGAAGCCCGAATCAGCTTTTCCTGTTCCAAAATCAAACTTAAAACTGATAGGAGATTTAGAGTTTTTTTGCGGGTAATCTGTTTTTGGTTTTGACCAAGTTTGAGTAAAATTGATCATGAAAAAAAACAGCAATAGTGTTTTTAAATTGAAATCAATTTTATTAAATGGTTTTTTAAATGTTGCAAGCGGTTGGTTATTATTCATAGCACAATAAAAATTTTATTTTAGAGAATATCAAAAATAAAACTATTCAAATAGGTAGTGCTAAATAAGGTTAATCAAAGTGTGTCCATAATTTTGGACAAGATGTATGTGCTTGTAATCAGTGGTTTATGTGTTTTTAGAATTGGTAAAAATTCTTGCCGTCTACAGAGCTTAAACTGCAATTTTTGATAAAACCATTGCGTTCAAACTCTACAAATAAACCTCGAATATCACCTAAGGAGTGGCTGTATTCCGTATTATACAGGAGGATGCCATTTACTAAAAGACTTAGTTTTTTGTCTTTATTGATGAGTTTTATGCTGTTCCATTTTTGAAAGTCTACAACAAATGGTGACAGATTGTGAGTTGTTCCTTTAAGTGTTTTTTCACTTATTATATTTGTTATTCTCGAACTACAACCCGGATTAACAAAATTAAAACGGATGTAATTTTTGCTTCCTGAAATTTTAAAAACCAATCCGTTGCAGGAAATAGCATTAGATTGTTTTCCTTTTTTAAAAGTAGCTTCAAAAATAAAATTATCAGCATTTTGTTTTAGCGGAGCATAATTACAAAGTCTGATAAAAAAAGGTTGAATAGTGTCAATGCCTTGCTTAAATAAGTTTTTGTTAGAAATGTAAAATAAGCTGTCATGGTTTTTTTGTACCTGAACAGCATAGTAATTATCAGGTATGATGCGTTGTCTTTGAAATCCAAGCATATACCATTTATTCGCTGTAGATACGTATACTTTTGACTGACTAATATTTTTAATTTGATCAGTGATGGTCACATCAAAGACACCCGGTATAAAATAGGTATGTGATATTATTTTTTGATTGGGTTGCAAATGTACTAATGCAGAGCGATCACCAAAATCAATGTACAGATTGTCAGCCTTTTTAGGAATGTTTACATCAAAATAACAGGTTTTAGGAAGAATTCCTTCTGATGAAGAAAGGTTTAATTTAACTTCGTTTGCGTTAAAAAAAGAATTTCTAAAGTTGAAATATAGGAATGTTGATAAAACAATTAATGCGAAAATTAATAATCCAACTTTGAATTTGGAATTGTTAGGTTTTGTTTCTGTTTGATTAGAAATCGGAATGGTTATAGTATTACTATTTTCATCAGCTAATTCATTTTCATCAATTTCTGAATAGCATATTAAAGCATCAAAAGTAGCTTGTTGAGGTAGATAATATTTATCAGTTGGGATTTTTCCGAAAATTCGTTTTAAAGTATTTGGACTTATATTAATTTTTGTGCTTTCTAAAATGGCAGCACTGAAATCATTGAAATCATTATGTTTCCAATTTTCAGCATCTCCGCGACCAAATTTTAATTCACATTTTTTAATAATTACTTTAAGTTGTAATCGTTTATCCATTATCAAGTGTGGATTTTTTTAAAATTAAGGTAAAGACCAAATTTACTTATCGATTAAGTATTTGCCAAGTTTTTGATTGAAAAACTCAAATAGCATTTGCCAAAATAAAACCACTCGTCCAGGCATTTTGAAAGTTAAAACCACCGGTTATAGCGTCAATATTTACAATTTCTCCGGCAAAATATAGGTTTTCGTGAATTTTACTTTCCATGGTTTTAAAGTTGATTTCTTTTAAATCAATGCCACCGGCAGTAACAAATTCTTCTTTAAACGTGCTTTTTCCATTAACTTGAAAAGTTGCCTGAGTGAGTTGCTTTGCCAGATTTTGAATTTGGTTTTTGGATAAATCAGCCCATTTAGTTTCAGAGGAAATTCCGGAAGCCAGAACCAGACTTTCCCAAAGTCGATTCGTCAATTCAAATGGGGATTTTTTAGCAACTGTTTTTTTCGAATGTTCTTGTTTTAGCTCTCTCAAATGTTGTTCCGCTTCAACTGTATCTACATCGTTCAACCAGTTTATAAAAATAGTAAACTGATAATTTTTATCATGTAAAATGCGTGCTCCCCAAGCCGATAATTTCAAAATTGCCGGACCACTCATTCCCCAATGTGTGATTAATAAAGGTCCTGTTGAAGCGAGTTTAGTGTCTTTTACTTTTACAGAAACCAAAGCCGAAACTCCCGGTAATTCTTTGATTCGGGCATCTTTGATGTTGAAAGTGAAAAGCGATGGAACCGGACTTATAATTGCATGACCTTGTTGTTGCAGCATTTCCCAAATTTTTGGGTTACTGCCTGTAGCCATAACTAATTTTTCTGTCAGGTAATTTTCGTTCTGCGTTTCAATTTTCCAAACACTGTCTTTTTTATAAATTGACTGTACTGATTGTCCTGTAAGTACCGTAATTCCTAATTTCTTCGAAGTTTGCAGGAAACAATCGATGATGGTTTGTGACGAATTGGAAACAGGAAACATTCTTCCGTCTTCTTCTATTTTGAGTTCCACACCGTGTTTTTCAAACCATTCGATGGTATCCCCGGAACAGAACTGATGAAAAGGACCTCGTAATTCTTTTTCGCCCCGAGGGTAAAATTTGACCAATTCATTCGGTTCAAAACAGGCATGGGTTACATTGCAGCGACCACCACCCGAAATACGCACTTTTTGCAAAACATCGGCAGCGCGTTCCAAAATCGCTATTTTTAATTTCGGATTTTTTTCGGCAATATTGATGGCTGTAAAAAATCCTGCTGCACCGCCGCCTACAACAATTATATCAAAGTTTTGTGTCATATTCTGTCTGGAAAATCAGAGATGATTCCGTTTACGTTAAAGGATTTGATTTGTTTGATGTCATTTGGTTCATTCACCGTCCAAGGAATTACATCGAATTCTAATTTTTGAATTTCTTGAACGGTATTTAAATCTAAAAGTTGAAAATCAGGATTGATAGCTTTTGCTTGTATTTTTTTGGCGAAAGCCAATGCCTGTTCAATATCTGTTTCAGTCAAAACTGCAATGGGAATTTTTGAATTGATTGCTCTTATTTCTGTCAATAAATCCCAATTGAAACTGGAAATAATGAAATGAGAATAATTCCAGTTTTTTTCCGAAATATATTTTTCGATTAAAGCTGCTGTTTTTGTGGCTGTTCCAAATGCTTTTAATTCGATATTAATAAAACATTTTTTGTTGACTAATTCAAAAACTTCGGTTAAAGTGGGGATGTGATATTGGTTTTCTATGGTGAAATTTTGAAGTTCTTTTCTGGTGTATTTTGAAACCAAACCTTTGCCATCAGTGGTTCGGTCGATGGTTTCATCGTGTATGACCATGAGTTCGTTATCAGCACTAAGGTGTACATCAAGTTCGATACCGTCAACATCTAAATCGATTGCTTTTTGAAAGCTTTTTAAGGTGTTTTCCGGTTCGTAACCTTTGGCGCCACGATGACCTATTTTGAACATAAATTCTATTTTTTACAAAGATAGTAAATCAGAAATTTAAGGATTAGGCTAATTCTAAAATTAAAGCCGACTTTCCTTCGATGCTTATATTTTCAGCTAATTTAAAAATATGATGTTCTAAAACCTCCTTAGCCATAGTGTAATGATTGATATTTTCTTTAAACCGATTTGTGTTGAGTTCTTGTTTCTCCGGATGATTATTGATGATAACCATCACGCTTTGATTGTTGTCGTATCTAAAATATACATAAACATTGTTTTCAGGGATGTAATGGGTGGTTTTTCCAAAATGTATGGCTTTGTTTGTTTTTCTCCATTGGAATAATTTTGAAGTGAAATCAAATAAAGTATTCTGAAATTCAGTTCGGCCTTCTTTAGTAAAAGCGTCGTTTTTATCATCATTCCATCCTCCAGGAAAATCTCTTCGAATATCTGCATCACCCAGATTTTGATCTCCTGTCATGCCAATTTCGGAACCGTAGTATAGCTGCGGAATACCTCGCATGGTTGCGAGCATACTCATGACTAATTTGTATTTTCTAATGTCGTTATTGTAGATGTGATGTAGTCTTCGGGTGTCGTGATTTTCGCCAAAAATCATTAAATTATTGACATTTGGAAATAAAAAATCTTTAGATAAATGATCGTATATTTTTGTGATTCCCTGATCCCATCGGTCATCATCTTCGTTGAAAACCATTTGTAAGGCATCAGAAACTGCAAAGTCCATTACGCTGGGTAAATTAGAATTGAAGTTTTGGATTTTTGCAATGGCGCTGTCTTTTTGCCAATAAGAAAGCAAACTTTGATTACGCATCGTGATTTCGCCTACCAGATTAAAATTGGGGTATTCATCGGTGATGGCTTTAGTCCATTTAGCTATAAATTCGGGTTCAGAATAATTATAAGTGTCTACACGAAATCCATCCAGGTTGGCATATTCAATCCACCATATCGCATTTTGATAAAGGTAGTTGAAAACTAGGGGATTGGTGATGTTTAAGTCGGGCATAGTTGGGACAAACCATCCATTAAGGCAAATCGTTCGGTCAATTTTTGAAGCATTAATATCGCTTACAGTACTTCTTTTGTGGTTTGTTTCGGTGTAGTTTTCAAAACGATGGATCCAGTCGGCGGTGGGTGATTCTTTTACCATCCAATGTTCAATGCCCCAATGATTTGTCACGTAATCCATGATTATTTTTAGTCCGCATTGATGTGCTTTTTCAACAAGAATAACATAATCTTCATTTGTACCATAACGCGGGTCAATCTTATAAACGTCAGACTGTGCGTAACCATGATAGGAGTAGTTTGCATCGTTGTCTTCGCAAAGTGGTGTGCTCCAAATGGCAGTTGCACCAAGTTTTTTTATATAATCTAAATGTTTAATGATACCTTGGATGTCTCCACCGTGTCTGCCCTCCGGCAAATTTCGGTTGTATTTTTCGGTAGTGTTGCTGTCGTTTTTGTTGTTTGGATTTCCATTAGCAAAACGGTCAGGCATTAAAAGATATACACAATCAGAGGCATCAAAACTTTTGCGTAAAGCCGAATCTTTTCTGCGTTTTCTGAGTTCGTATTTTTGTATAAAGCTTCTTTTGTTTTTTTGTTGGAACTTAAAATAAATTTCGTTTGTAGTTATGTTTTGAGTGTTTATAGTAACAAAGATGAAATTAGGGTTTACCGTTCTTTTTACATTGGTTAAAGCAGTGCTGTCTTCAAGTGTAATTATATATTCACTAATGTTTTTTCCGTAAAATAGAATTTGAACTTCGGGTTTGTTCATCCCAAAATACCAAAAAGGTGGTTCTATTCTTTGTATAATTGTATTCAATTCTTTTTTATTAAATAGCTTATTAAACTTTCGCCTGAAAACCAAAGTTTAGCATGTAAATGAATCTATTATTTGACCCAATAATTGCGTCATAGATGCGGGTGTTTCGATAACTAATGTAATAAAAATAACTGTTCCAGAAGGAATTGTTAGAAGAATATTGATTAAAAAAATAAAAGCTGCTCTAATTAGACTGCACCCAAAAGTTTAGACGAATTTATAATTAAATTTGATAATAATGAGCTCGATATTGTATCGGGCTCATTCCTTTTAGATTAAGTTTTATTCTCTCATTATTATAGTAATCT
>NZ_JBBYHU010000052.1:0-14943 GCF_038289905.1 Flavobacterium flavipallidum
GTTTTCTATCAAACTGAATTTGCAGCCTGAAAAAATAGCCTTCTTAAAAGGCTTTATTTGGATTGTAGATTATGAAAATGGGGAGGTTTTAAAGAAAAAACGAGGTTTTTTCACAGCCTGACGCGTTCACGCTCTTCAATGCGTTCTAACTTTATTCCCTTAGAATTAGGCATTTTCCCCTTAGGCCAAAGCGGTATATAATCCTGTCCAAAAACAGAAGCTGATGCAAACACAAATAATAAATTCAGTAGGATGTATTTCTTTTGCATAATCAAAGTTTCTAATTATTGGATTTTTCTAATCGATTCTTTTACCAAAGAAAAGAAATTATTGCCTTGAATTACTTCGCTATTTCTAAATTCTAAAAATACATCAGTAGGAACTCTTTGAAAACAATTATTTAATAACACATTTTTAGAATCGGTTACTTTTATTATTGGCTGGTTTTGCAAAGGTTTTTTAGAACGAATATCATTCAAAACCAAACCCTCACATTTTTTAAATTCCAAAGCAGCTCCTTTTTGGGTGCTGATATCCATATTATTAAAAGTCAAATTGGCAGCAATGTCGGAACTAAAACCTTCTTTGGCTTCCAAATTGATATTGGTAAAAGACAACTCGCTTATAGGCATTTCTTCAATCCCTTTAATTTCCCCGGCTTTATTTATACCAACGCCAGAAACATCACTGATATGAATATTTCTAAATATTGGAGTACGTTCAGAAACAGGTTCCGGCTTAGATGCTCTGTCATAAAACAAATCAAAGGTAAAAGCATTCCGACTAATATTTCTCATTACAATATTAGAAACTCTGATATTTTCAACTACACCTCCTCTGCCTCGAGATGCTTTCATACGAATTCCGGCATCTGTGCCATCAAAAACACAATTAGAAATCGTTACATTTTTCACCCCTCCCGACATTTCACTACCAATCACGACACCACCATGACCGGAAAGCATTACACAATTAGTAATCGTGATATTTTCGCAAGCCTTACCATAATTTCGACCATTAAAATCGCGTCCTGATTTTATCGTAATACAATCATCACCTACGCTGATAAAACAATCTGAAATTCGAACATTACTGCAGGAAGACGGATTGATTCCGTCAGTATTAGGACCATGCGGGTCTTTTGCAGGATTAAAAATCGTTACTCCATGCACCACAATATCGTTACAGCCTTCAGGATTTATAGTCCAAAACGGAGAATTTTGAATACGTACTCCTTCAATTCTGATTTTATTGCATTCTAAAAACTGAATAAAAGGAGGACGAAAAAACTGCCTTTTAAATATTCCTTCGTAATAAGGTTCTACCTTTAAATCTTTATTGGCAGCAGTCCACATTTTCTGTAAATCATTGGGTTTTTCTATCCCATTTTTCACTTTGATTTCCTCTGAGATTCTTTTCTCCTCATCCCACCAGGCAAATCCGTTACCATCAAGAGTACCTTCGCCTTTTATAGTAATATTTTCCGCTTGATAAGCATTGAGTAAGGGTGCGAATGTCTTCATAAACACACCTTCGTACCGTACATTTTGAAATGGCAGATAATCCTTAAAATCAGAAGAAAACTTTAGCGTTGCCCCGGCTTCCAGATAAATAGTAATATTACTTTTTAAAGTAATTGCCCCCGTCAGATAAGTTCCTGAAGAAAAATAGAGCGTTCCGCCACCTTCATTGGCCGCCTGACTAATCGTTTTATTGATTAAATCAGTACATTTTATTTTAGCTGTATTGTCTGCACCTAATGCTCTGATATCGTAATTTTTACTGTACACTATAACAGATAATAACAGTATAAATACAGTAGATAGATTTTGAATCAAGGTCTTTTTCATTATTATATTTTTTGGCACTATTTTGTTTTTTTGAACTATAAAAAAGGAATCTTTTGAAAAAATTAAAGTTTAGTTGTATCCAATAACCATTTGCTTTCAACCTTAAAAATTTTGTTTAATTCAAATTCTGCAACTTGGCTTTTCTTTAGATTATGAGCCCATTTTACCCGTTTTGAAACATCTCCACCAGGCCCTGTATTTCCAAACTCTGCAAAAAAAGTGGTCTTCTCTTTTTCGGGTTTATCCCAATTATGCCAGCCTTCGGGAAGGATATGTTTTCCCATAAAACATCTTATAAAAACTACATTGGCATATTCCCTCCAGGGTCTTCCCAGAAAAACCTTCTTAACACCCGGTTCAGCTGTTAGCACGCAATCAAAAAAAACAAATCCAAATTGATTTTCTTTAGGAGTATTGGCCGCTGTTATATACGAATCGGTATTGCTATGGATTTCACATTTATCAAAAACGGCAGTAGCCGATCCAAAAATAAAATCAGTAGTTCCTGCAATGAAGCATTCATTAAAATACTGACGGCTATTATTACCCGCAGCATATAAGGTATCCTGATTACCTAACAACCGACATTTGGATGCTACAAAATAATCGCCTTCAACATGAAGGGCTACAGCCTGCCCCACTCTGCCTGCTGAATTCTCAACAGTCAAATTTTCAATTTTGATATGATCCCCTAAAATCTTTAGTGTATAACTGGTAAAAGTGCCTATAAAATTCTGCCCTGCATGATTATCATAAGTTAGAATCGTTTTCTCTTTACTTTCTCCTATAAGTGTGATATTAGCATGAAAAGAATCTATTAAAACTTTCTCCTTATAAACTCCATTTTTAATAAATATCTTTTTTTGAGTTGAAGAAAAAGCGCCACAAGCAGTAACAGCTTCCTGAATGGTTTTATAATCTCCAGAACCGTCTAAAGCTACGGTAAATGCTATTGAATCCTTTTGAATATTTTGAGCAAAAACAGAAGTCCCAATAATAATAGTCACTACTAATGTGGAACAAAAAAAATAGAGTCTCTTCATTTTTTCATTTACTTTAAAAAAAGAAAGAATAACAAAATTTAATTCATTATCCTTTCTTTTATTACAAACCAAAATCATTTTAAAAATTATAATTACCAGCTATAATCTTTATATATAATTTTATTACTAACCAAGGCAAACCTAATTATTTCATAATCTTTATAAGGAGGCTATTTAACAATGCTAACAGGGGCAAATTACAATTTCAAAGCAACAATTACCTAAAAATTAAATATTGTTTGATACATTAATAAAAGACAAGAGATATTTAGAATCTATTTTTTTGAATCCCAAACTTAAATAGTACAATTTCTATGTAAACACTCCCTTAGATTTTACCTAGATTAGTCCACTTTTTGCTGAAGATTTACACTATTTCTATCAATAAAGATTTTTTACTAAATAATCCGGAGCTTCGAGAACGCATTACAGAACGCTATAAAAAACAGCTAAACTGTATTACAAAGGCAAACCTCTCTTTAACGAACTACTTGCTGAAATCGGTAAATGGGTTGAAAAATTGTAAAATTAATTTAGTCATTCTGTAAAATTTCAAAATTTGCAACTCTGAATTGAGGGGTAAAAACGAGACCTTAAAATATGTAAAAAAAATATAGTTCTTTGGTATTAACACATTAAAGAAAAGTATAATTCCCTTTTCTATAGAACTATTCTTTCGATATCAAAACAACTTGAATACAATTATACACAAAAATTAAGGTGTTCGATTGTATTCCCCTCGACTCCACTCTATAGTAATATTGTAGTGCAGTAAAATAATTGAAAATATGAAAATTAAAGACTACTAAATATCTGCAAATTGATCATTAACTTATTTACCCTTATTACTGATTTCAACTTTTATTAATACATTTGTACCAACTATTGGATTAATGTGTTCCAGCAGCTTTTACCCAATTCAAAATTCAACACTATTGAAACTATTTATTTGTTGATTTTTTGTGATAAGATGTTCAAAATTGTACCGTTATTGTACCTCGATACATGAAAACATGCATAAACATTGAACTGCGAATTTCTGTATCGGGAAGTAGTTAGTAGTTTGAAGTTAGAAGTTAGAGGTTAGAGGTTCAATACAATTTCTTTGAAACCATCAAGGTTAATAATTATTCATCATCCGAATCGAAAATTCATCAGGATTAAACGGAATATCATCATCCGGGTCTTTGTCATGTGCGCTAACTCCCGGCGGGTTAAACAATCCCCAACGGTCTATGATATAATCCCAAGGATCAAAACTGGCTACCCAATCGATGAATAGCAAACGGAATTCCTCAATTGTATTGCGTAACAATTCAATATAATCGAGCTCCTTGCAATCTTCTTCAAAACGCAAACTTCCTGCCTGAACATACAATTCTCGTGCAGCTTTACGGATTAAAGCAGCATTTTCCATTTTTAAATCATACAAACCTACTCCACTAGCCCCTGCAATTTTAGCCGGAATGAGATAGGCATTTTCCATCATATAGCGCACCGTGGTTTCCTGCAAAAAGGCATTGTCTTTAGGAACTGTTTCTATCAAACCTCTGGTTATTTGCAGGATTTGCTGAGCCTTTTGATACAAAGGCATTTGAGAAAGTTCGTCGCGTTTTGACATGTTTAGAAATATTAATTTAATACCTTATATTACCAAGTGTTTTTGTTTTCACTATAATCTAATTTCAGATGAAAAAGCAATTCTTTATTAATATGGAACTTTTATCTAATTGTTAATAAATTTAATATCGTTTCTTAAATTTACTTTTTTAAAAACAGTTCTGAATTTAAGCCCTCCATTCTTTAAACTGTCCTTCCGCTTGCTCCATAATTTCTTGAAGAATAGCGTTTAATTCTAGTATACTTACCTTTCCTCGTAATTCTTTTTTAACAGCTAAACGAATCGCTGCTTTGGCGTCTTCTTTGTTTGTCCAGTCGATTTGCAGGTTGCTTTTTACGGCTTTTACTACATTGTGAACCACGTCTTGAATTGGACCTGCTTCATTGATGATGTCTTTTTTGGCGGCTAGAATATCATAAAATGCCAATTCTTCATCCGACAGTCCTAATTCTGATTTACGTTTGTCCTCGTCTTGTATTTCTTTGGCACGTTCTACTAATTCGGCTATTGTGGTGTACGAATCAATCGCATTGGCGTGATAACGGTCAATTACTTTTTCTAATTCTTCTTTAAGCGAAGTATATTTCTTAATATTTTGAGGCAAACGCATTCTGATTTCGTCTTTCAATAAATTACGCAATAATTCTATCTTAATTTGAATGCTATCTTTATCTTTCTTTACTCCGAGCAAAAACTGTTCATCCAAAATAGAAATATCTGCTTTCTCAATTCCTGCCATGGCAAATACATCGATAATATCATCCGATTCGATACTTCTGCTGATCAACTCTTTTATTTCGTTTTGAGTCGCTCTACCGTTTCCTTTTGGAGTTTTGGCGTTTCGTATGGCTTTTGATACGTGTTGCGAAAACAAAATATCAATAGCGTATTCCTGAATTTCAGGTTGCGATTTTACAATAGATAACAAAGCTGTCAATTTCTTTTCCACTATCATAAATTGGTCGGCTACCTCATCATATTTTAATAAAGCGTTTAAGGCTTGTTTGACCAACAGCATTTTATCACTTTCACGCAAAGCCTTCCACTGACTGTAATCTATGCTTTCGGGTAGCATATTTTTACAAGCTTCTACTTGATTAAAGAACATATTCAAGGCTTGTTCCATATCAATAGTAGGTTGTCCTTTTCCTCCACCACCTGTGTATTTATCCGTTGCTTTTCGCAATTGGTCGCCAATTCCAATGTAATCAACAATAACACCTGATGGTTTGTCTTTGAACACACGATTGGTTCTCGTAATCGCTTGCATTAAATTGTGTCCTTTCATAATCTTATCAACATACATCGTATGCACACAAGGGGCATCAAATCCAGTTAACCACATATCACGAACGATAACAATTTGCAGCGAGTCTTTTGGATTTCTAAAACGTTTCTTTAAAGCTTCCGTAGCTTCTTGGGTTCTGATGTGTGGATTCCATGCTACTGGGTCTTTAGAAATATTTCCTGTCATCACAACCGCAATTTCGGGACAACCTCCTAATTGTGATAAGGCATCGTACATTTTTACACTATTTCGGCGACTCATACAAACAATCATCGCTTTCCCTGGTAAGGTTTCCGTACGCTTGGTAAAATGACTCAATACATCTTTAGCAATTTTTTCTACACGTTCTTGTGAACCAGCAGCATCTTCTAAGGCAGCCCATTTTAAATTAGCACTGTCTTCCTGTTCCCATGTTAAGGAATCTACTTCCGAATCTAAATTTTCGTTGGCTAAATGCAGTTTAGCTAAACGAGGTTCGTAATAAATCGGAACTGTGGCTTTATCATCTACCGCCTGTTTAATATCGTACACGTGAATGGTTTCCCCAAATACTTCCTGCGTATCAGCATCTTTGCTATCTACTGGCGTCCCTGTGAATCCAATAAACGAAGCATTCGGTAAGGCTTTACGCAAATTAGAAGCGAAACCATCCAACAAACCATATTGCGTTCGGTGGGCTTCATCGGCCATCACAATAATATTTTCACGTTCCGATAAAATAGGATGTTCTAATTCGCCTAAAGAATCCTCATTTCCTGATTTCAAACGAAACTTTTCTATGGTCGTAAAAATAACGCCACCACTACCTGCCGAAAGCAGTCGTCTTAAATCATCAGTAGAATCAGCATGTTGTACATCGCCTACTAAGTCTTTGGCCAACACAAAGTTTTCATACAACTGAAAATCCAAATCGCTTCTGTCAACTTGTACTACAATAGTTGGGTTTTTCAATTCGGGTAAGCTGCGTAAGATTCCTGCATAAATTGCCATCGAAATACTTTTACCGCTTCCTTGGGTATGCCAAATCACCCCAATACGTCCATCACCATAAGGACGAATGGCTTTTTTAGCGGCTTCCACTGCAAAGTTAACCCCAAAGAATTGATGGTATTTAGCACCTTTCTTAATCAAGGTGCCGTTATGGTCTTCAAAAAAGACAAAGTTTTTAATGTAATTTAGTAAACGTTCTTTGGGAAACAAACCGAATAACAACGTATGCATTTGAAAATCGTCTTCTACAATGGTAGTACCATTGCTACTTTTCCAAGCGGCATACCATTCGTTGGAAGCGTTATACATGCCGTGTTGGGCTTCGTTACCATCGCTTACGATTGTAGCAACGTTGTATTCAAACAACAACGGAATATCTTTGGTGTAATGTTGGATTTGATTAAACGCTTCTTGCAAATTGGTGTTTTCATCAAACCAATTCTTCAATTCAAAAACAACTAAAGGCAAACCGTTAATGTACACAATCACATCGGGACGGCGTTTGTTCTTGCCTTTTATACTCAATTGATTGACAACCCAAAACGTATTCTTTTCTGGATTTTGAAAATCGATAGGATACACATGCACCGCTTTTTCATTACCATTGGCATCTTGGTATTCGTAGTCCAAGCCTTTGGTTAACTTCAAATGAAAATCACGGTTGCGATACAACAAATCAGCGCCTTTATTATTGACAAACTCTGCTACCATTAACGGATACAACTCCGCAGGCAAATGCGGATGTTGCTGTTGTATAAACGCTAACAAAGTGGCTTTATCCACGACTTCATTTTCTGGAAACGTAAAAGTTGTCCCGTGAATATGTTCATATCCCAAATCGGTCAACCAGTCGATGGTAGCTTGTTCTATTTTGGCTTCTGTTGTCATAGTCATTGCGAGCGCAACGCAGTGAAGCGTGGCAATCTCATTTTAATTAGTAATTGATTCCCTAAACTCTTTCAATCGTACCTCGCCACTAATTAACTTAGGCAATAAGGTATCACGTAATTGGGTTAGGGTTTTTATTTCTATTAGATTTAATTGTCGTTGTTCATAATAATTCACAAATTCTTCTCCAATTATTTTATAAACATTTTCACTAGGAAATAGAATTTTAAAATTTCTTAATGATGATATTGTTAATGCTTTTTGAGTACTTCCAATTACTTCACCATTAATTTGGTTTTTTCCATTTTCAGAATTTAACCATAAATGAAGATATTCACCTTTTAAAAATGTTTTATAATTTTTCAGCCAAGTTAGATTACCATCTTTAAAATAGAAATCTTCAAAACCATCAACTAACCAAGAAACGCCAATTGTACCAACAGAACTAATTAAAACATCTCCTTTTTTAGGAACTTCAAACTTTGATTTTATTTCTTCAAATTTTTCATTTGAAATAAACAATTCAGATGAAATACTTTTTCCTTTACTTAATTCAATGACTTCTTTTCCTCTGTAAAATGGAATTCCTTCTTCAACATATTCGCTGTAAAATATTCTTTTACTTGAACCAACATCAACTATTTCATCCAATCTCTTCACCTCCCAACCCTTAGGAATCCTTCCCAACTCAGTTTCCACAAACTCGCCGTCTTGAAACGGTCCAAAATCTACAAACCAGTGTTTGTATAACGCCATTGCCATTTCTTCTAAAGTTTTGTTGATAGCTAGGTTGTTTTCGATTTTGTCGTCGATAGCGGAAAGGATGGCGGCGATGGATTTTTGTTCTTCTAATGGAGGTAGATTTATTGGAAACTCTCTCATTGTTTTTAAAGAAACATTCTTGATTGTAGTCCCAGTTGCATTATTCTCAAGATAATCTCTAGATAGTTTGCTTGAAAATATCTGCTTAATAAACTCTTTATCAACTCCTTCTTTTATATTAAAATAACAAGCACTTTTTCCTAAAATAACTTTTTCTCCATTATATATTCCAACATTTCCAATCGTACCATTTATAGAAACAAATAATGTATTCTCATTTAAATCTTTTTTATGTTTTAAAAATTCTTCATAAGTCACCTTTTTTGTATCTTTTTTTATCTCGATTTTTCCATTGGTTAAATTATTTCCATTGATAAAATAATATTCACCAAATTCAGAATACTTTGGTGTTCCATGCAGACCATCACCCAGCTTTGTTGTTAACTCTTCGAGTTTATATGTTTTCCAGTTGTTTGGCATTTATTTTTGATTTTTTGATCTTTTTATTGGTCTTAAAGTCAATTTAGGTTCAGGTTTTAAAAGTTTTTTTAATTCTGAAATCCATTCAGGAACATTTTCATTTGGTAATTCATTATATTTAATAGCTAATCTTGTTTTTAATGGTTTCAGAATTTCAATTAATTTTTTGAAAGCATCTACTTTTTCTTTTCCTTTTTTATTGCTCTCTAAAAATGAATAATCTCCTCCAAACTTACTTATACAAAAATCCTCGTCTAAATTGAAATTTACTAATATGCTCTTTAAATCTTCATTATCCTCCTTTAGACTATTCAAAGCTTTCCACATTCTCTTTGAATCTAAAACATCTTCAACAGTAATAACCTCACCATGTTTGTTCTCTGAATAATCAATTATTTTAACTTCACCATTTTTAAATACATATCTTTTAAAAAATAAAGTGGAAGAGGTTTTTGTTGAAGAAGGCTTATATTCCAAATCATTGTCAGATAAAAAAACTATTTTATTTTTAGTATGTTCTGTTTCTGTTTTATTTCGCAATGGAATTGAAAGAAAATCTACTAAACTTATCAATCTATCGATACCTCCAATAGATAAAAACTTAACATGTTTTACATCAAAATAAGATTGAAGATATAATTTATCACTAAATCCTTCAACTATTATCCAATCTTTTGTTCCATTTCGAAGTGAAGATAATATTGATGATGATAAATCATAAATACTTTTAAAAAATATATCATCTACTCTATTAGCATCATGATTATCAAACAAATTGCCAGATGAGAAACATGAAATCTCAGGTATTTTTCTATCATCTTCTTTCGAATGATAAATAGTTGCATCATTCAAAATTGGTAATGCTCCATACCAATGTGTTGTAACAAATGTTTGTATGTTATGCTGAGATATTTTTTCAATTTTTTCGAACTGTTCAAAACAATTTGTCACATCAAGAGAAGCTTCTGGCTCATCTATCCCTAATACAATATTACTATCATTTGATAAATCACTATTTTCAGCAACTAAAGAATAAATTATATCTATTAGAGCTTTTTTTCTTTGTCCAGAACTTAAAGAATAAATTTTTGTATCCTTATTTTTTAATGTTCTGTTTCTAAAAAATTCCTCTATAACTCTTCCTCTTAAATCTTTAGACGTAACTTTTCGCTTTACATTTGGATCTGTTTTAAAAGAATATTCTTTATCTATTTTTTGAATTGTAGACTCAACAGAAGTAACATAAGAATTTAAATTTTCATTAATTATATCAATAATTTTTTTAATACTACCTTCATAAGTTACTTGTTTATCAAAAACATTATCAATTTTAGATTTGATATCTTCACCTATAAGATATTGAAGACTTGTGTTTTCTAATCTTAAATAATCATTTATATTTGTTTCAACCGGAATGTATATATAGTTGTAGCAACTTCGTAATGCATTTGAAAAAGCTAACAACTTTTTTTTGTCTGAAATTTCATGAAGTATCTTGTGTAATTCTTCAAATGGTCCGAACTTCAAGTCTCCATCAACATTTACACCATCTACCAACAAATAGTGCGTTTCTTTAGAAAAATCAGAATGAAAATTATCGCGAACTTCTTGAAATTGTAGTTGTTGTCTACTACCGCTTGGTGCTTTTAAATCCCATAAAGCATCACTGATAGTATTAACAATATCTTCTAATTCTGTTCTACTACCACCATAATTTAACTTGATATTTTCTAAAAAACTTTTTTTAACACATATGATTGGTGCTATATAGGCATCTAATCTTTTTTCATCATGAGACAAGTGAAAAGATTTTTTATTAAAATACACATCTAAAATTTCTAAAATGGATGTCTTCCCAGTACCATTTTTACCTATAATCAAATTTAAATTTGACTTATTATGATTTGTAAGAAATGGTATAAAATGTAAGTTTTTATAACATTTATAGTGTCTCAAAAAAACTCCAACTATCATAACTTACAATTTATTAAAATTCTCCAAAATCTTTTGTTGCAAGGCATTTCCTTTCGCAAACTGCTCTTGCAAAGTAGCTTGTAAGCTTGCTATTTTATCTTCAAAAGCGATACCGTCGTCTTCTACTTCTTCGGTACCTACATAAATACCTGGGGTGAGCTTGTAGTCTTGGTTGCGTACTTCTTCTAAGGTGGCGGCATAGCAGTAGCCGTCTATGTTTTGATAACTCACCCCGCCTTCGGCACCCCTCTCAAGAGGGGAATTATTGCGCCAAGCATGGTAGGTTTCGGCAACTTTATTGATATCATCATCGGTAAATACACGCAGCTTGCGGCTTTCCATAGTTCCCATTTTACTGGTGTCTATAAACAGGATTTCGTTTTTACGCTCGCGGTGTTGGCCGTCTTTGCCATCTCGGTTTTTACTTAATATAAAAATACAAGCAGGTATGCCTGTAGTTAAAAACAATTTATCGGGTAAACGCACAATACAATCAATCATGCTGTTGTTTACCATAAACTCACGTACGTTTTTCTCACCTTTGATGTTGGAAGTCATCGCTCCGTTTGCCATTACTACACTGGCGGTTCCTTTGTTGCTCAAATGACTCCAAAAGGTTTGCATCCACATAAAGTTGGCATTACCATCGGTAGTAAACTCTTCTTTGGGTCCAAACAAGCGAGGGTCATTCTCTGGTAAGTCTTCCGGATGCCATTGGCTCACGTTAAACGGAGGATTAACAATAATATAATCGGCTTCTAAATCTGGAAATTGGTCACTCAATAAGGAGTCGCCCAAACGTACATCAAAAGACAAATCGCGCAAGGCTAAGTTCATTTTGCACAAACGCAAGGTGCCATCATAACGCTCTTGTCCGTAAATAGAAATCTTACGTTTGTCGCCTCCATGGCTTTCTAAAAACTTCAAAGATTGCACAAACATCCCCCCACTACCACAAGCAGCATCAAAGATTTTGCCTTCATAAGGTTCAATCATTTCTACCATCAAACGCACAATACTGCCTGGCGTAAAGAATTGTCCCGCACCAGAACCTTCTGCCAAGGCAAACTTGCCTATGTAGTATTCATACACACGCCCTAGCACATCACTTTCAGGATTTTCTTTTTGCGATAACTTAGGATTGGATAGCAAATTAATCAAACCACCTACCTGGCGAGCGGTCAATTGACTTTTTACAAAAATACGTGGTAAAATCCCTTTCAAATCAGGTCTAAATTGTGCCAAAGTTGCATCTAACACATCAAAAGCATCATCTACAATGACTTTGATATTGTCTTGTTCGGCATTGGCTTTTAAGTATTCCCAAGTGGCTTCTTTAGGGATGATATATACATTTCTAGACAAATATTCATCGGCATCTTCCAACACATAATTGATTTCTGCCTCGTCTGTGGTGAAATAATTGGATGTTGTATCGTGAAGCAATTCATTTAATTCTTCTTTACGCATTTCATAACGTTCCGACATGTGCTTTAAAAAGATCATTGGCAACACATAGTCTTTGTATTGATTTTCAGCTACTGCACCACGCAGTTCGTTGGCAGCTTTCCAAAGTTCTTGTTCAAAGTTAATATCAGCCTTGGCTGTAGATATTTTAGATGGAAGTTGTTCTGATTTTTGTTTTTGTTTTTGTTTGGGTGCCATTTATTGTATCATGTAAATTTTATACAATTTCTATTTATGTAAGAAATATGCTTTGCTAAGATATTGAAAAAAAATAAAGATTATGCCTACGGAAAGCCTTAATCTAATTAGTTTTTGTTTTTATGACTGTCTTTTTTGAATTATTTAGGACAACAGTAAATTCTAATCATTGACATTAAGTCGTTTACAATTCTACATCGCGAAAATTCATTAGCCGTAACAATCGGATAAAATTATAGATGTTTATAGTCCCGATAATCTGATAGATTTTCTCTTTTGTATTTTTTGAAAATGGCTAAATATGTGAAATGCGGTGCATAAACTATTTAATCACCGCATATTTTGCGGAGATTATAAAAACATATCCATTTTCCTATTCAAGAAATCCAAATATTTCTCTTTCATTTCATCAGAAAGAAAAGGAATTTCAAGTGATTCCTTCCATTTGGGAGTTTTTTTCTTTAAATTTCTATTTTTTGACACTCTTGATAAAATCAAAACAAATTATTTTTACTGTTATATCAGTAAATCATATTTAAATTATATCTAAATAAATATAATTTCAACCTTAAAATCTATATTATATTTAATTACATATAATATACTTTTTTTTACTATTTTTATATCCAAAAGCATATAACATGGATTCAATTGCCAATTTTGTAAAAACAAGACGTAAACAGGCTAATCTTACTCAAGAAGAGTTTGCTATGAAAGCAGGTGTCGCATTAACAGTCATTCGAAAAATAGAACAAGGGAAAGAGAATTTAAGCTTGTCTAAAGTGAATCAAGTTTTAAAAATGTTTGGTCATACACTAGGTCCAATAATTGAAAAATAACATGAGACAAGCTATAATAAAATATAATAATCAAAATGCAGGGGTGTTAAGCGAAAAAGATAGTGGCGAATATGAATTTGTTTATGATACAGAATATTGTACCAATCATCCCGACGACTTTATTACTTTTAATATGCCTGTACGTAAACAGGCTTATACGAGCAAGTATCTATTCCCTTTTTTTGATGGCTTAATCCCGGAAGGCTGGCTGTTGAATATAGCTTCAGAAAGTTGGAAAATTAATAAAAATGACCGAATGGGATTGTTATTGGCTTGTTGTCAAAATAGTATTGGTGCGGTAAGTGTTCATCCTATAACTCAAAGTGAAAATGCGTAGATGTTTGTATTGCTATCAAGAACTTCAAGATGATAATAACGACTATTATCATGCAAAATGTAATAAAGCATTTTATGGAACAAGTGAAGCTCCAAGTCTTCCCTACCGATTAGAAGATATGGCCAAACTTGCGAAAGAAGCCGTTGAACTATCCATAACCGTTCCTGGTGTACAGCCAAAATTATCATTGAGTTTAATACAATCAAACTTAGAAGATGGACAAACAGGACGTTTAACTGTAATGGATGCTCTGGGAGGAAATTATATTTTAAAACCACGAAATCAGTTATATGAGCAAATGCCTGAAAACGAGCATTTATCTATGAAATTAGCCGAATTATTTAATATTAACGTAGTTCCTCATAATTTGATCCCCTTGGCTTCAGGCGAATTGTGCTATATAACAAAGCGTATAGACCGACTAGCTCCTAATACTAAAATCCATATGATCGATTTACTGCAAATTTTGGAGCTCGAAGATAAGTATAAAGGAACGATGGAAATGGTAGGTAAAACAATTGGAGAATTGTCTGCTAATACCTTGCTGGACAAATTACGCTTTTTTGAATTGACCGTTTTCAATTATATCATTGGAAATAATGATATGCACTTGAAAAACTTCTCACTATGGCATCCAAATTTAAACTGGGAACTATCACCTGCCTATGATCTATTAAATGTCAAATTGATATTACCAAAAGATGACGATGATACAGCCTTATTGTTTGGTGGAAAAAAGAAAAATTTTATTAAAAAATATTTTGATCAATTTGGAGCTGTTTTAGAATTAAATGAAAAACAAATTAACTTTGTCTACAAAAGATTAGTGAAATGGCTTCCAAAAGCAGTTGAACTCATTCAAATATCTTTTTTGAATAATGAAAAAAAGTCCAGTTACACAGCATTAATAGAAAAAAGGACACAGCTATTTATTTCAGAAAAAAAAATATAATTTATTTTAATTAACACTAACTAACACAATAATAACAAAACCACTACACCTAATGTACACCTCGCAGGCTATTCAGGCACATTCAGAAGTAATCTATCTTTTGAATAAAAATTAAAGAAAATGACCGATTTTAGATATCCATTATCGGTCATTTTTGCTTTTTGAGATTTTTCAAGATATAGTTTCGGCTAAAA
>NZ_JBBYHU010000053.1:0-12681 GCF_038289905.1 Flavobacterium flavipallidum
CATCACACTATAAAAGAAAACCCCGTTTTTGACTCCTTTTGAGCAATTTCGGGGTTTGTTTCTTCTAATATAATACCTATTTTTATGAAAAACAATAGATTGAGGTATTATGAATATGCCTATCTTATTTTGATTTCAACTTTGCCAACATCTTATTGACCCAAAAATTATAGGAATACACTAAATTCAACTTATAGATAATTCCCAAATTCAAGAGCATTGAAAGCCCCGTTTTGCAAATTAAATTCAACCAATTATTCTGCAAATTTGGTAAAAAATAACAGCATAAAAGCACAGCCGAAAACACAACGACCAATTTCAAATAAGATTGATCAAAAGGAAACAATTTAAATTTTTGATAAATAAAAATCAATTTCGAAAGGTTAAAAAGTACCATCGCAATCAATGAAGCAAAAGCAACTCCTTCTATCCCCATATGAAATACATTTATAAAAAGAATATTCAATGTTACATTCAGGATTACCAGGACTAAGATAGCAATAACATTAAATTGGTAATATTTAGAATAGGTAATAATTTCACCATTGAAACCCGTTCCCATATTCACCAGAACATTGAATCCTAAAATCAAAATAACAGATACCGAAGCCATCAAATTTTCGTGAGTAGGCAACAGCATAAACAGATTTTCTATTCCTAAAAAAATACAACTATAAAGAATCGCCCCGATAAAAAAGAGCAATTTTGAAATCTCCTTATACTTTAGATTCAGTTCTTCCATCATATCGTTCTTGATAAAATTGGAAATTATTGGCGCATACAAAGTAAAAATCCCCGTTGCCGGAATCGCCAATGCTGATGCCAGCGTTACTCCAATACTAAACGAACCATTTGCTTCCATAGAGATAAACTTTGGAATCATAATAGCATCGATTCTAAAAGCAAACACAGAGCCCAAACTTCCCGCAAAGGCAAACAAAGAAAAGCGATACATTTCTTTTTTATCTATTTGCGTAAACAAGGATTTAAAGTCAAACCTGAAAACGGGTTTAAAATAACAAAACAAATAAACAGCCACAAACAAAGCTATTAAACCATATGAAATAGCATACAAAACCAAAGACCCGCCAGAAGAAACACAATTGTTTAAAACCAAAAGAAAAATGGCCGGTAATGCTAATTTAGGCACTATATTGTCAAAAAAAGTTGGCACCGAAATCTTTTGAATAATCGTAGCCTGTTTCTTGAACAAATCGATAAACGCCAGAAAAAGTCCCATTGAAAAAGCCAAATAAACATAATCCAAATGCTTAAAAACCGAAAATAATGAGGAACCACCAATGGCAATCAAAACCAGAAAACTCATAAAAAGAATAGACAAAACACTGTAATTAAACAATTGTTTTTCCTGATACTTGTCTAATTTAGGCCCAAATTTTATCAAAACCTGGGAAACTCCTAAAAGCATTATGGGAAACAAAACCTGCGCTAAAGATTCTACATACCTAAAAACTCCAAGCATTTCTTTATTTTTAGGATACACAAAAAGGGTAGAAAAAATCCCTATCAAAATCCCCACATAGTTAATTAGGGTAAAGAAAAAAGCCTGACGATGATCTGCTTTATTTTGCATAGCTTTTTATATCGGTTCCATTAATTCCTTTTTTGGAATTTCTACGAATGCGCTGTATTGTCTTATAATCGGTTAATAAACCCAAATAATAAAACAGTAATTTATAAAAAAGTCCAAAAGACTTAGACAAACCTTCTGATTTAGCATGAAATTTAGGCAATCCCACAACCGATTTCAATCCAAACACCAAGGCTGTAAAAGAAGAATAATTACAATCAATCAGCTGATTCAAAACCAAATATTGAGACTGTAACTCTATTTTTTTACTGCTTAACTTTACCATTCTATCATGACAAATGGCTGCTTTTTTTGCAACTGCTATTTTGAATTTATGAAATAAAACGCGAGTACAAAAATTTCTATCTTCACCATAATGATTAAAAACAGGATCAAAATAACCAACTTTTTGAAAACATTCTTTAGACACTAACCATGCAGCAGCATTTATAAAAGGAACAATACGAACAGTATCCGAATCCATTCCTGTTTGAAATCTGGAATAATAAGTTTCAAAACTGCTATCCAAAGTAACTTCGTCTGGTGAAAGATGTAAAGGACTAACTATTCCAAAATCAGGATTGGCAAAAAGAATTTCAGCCATGTTTTTTATGCTGTCCTCATAAATCCAGGTATCCTGATTCAATAAAAAAACAGCATCCGAACCATTTTTAAGTGCCAAATCAATCCCGATATTATTGGCTTTGCCAAAACCTAAATTGACTTTACTTTCTATTAATTGGATATTTTTATATTCTTTCAAAAGTGTAACAGACTGGTCAGTCGAGGCATTATCTACTACAATTATATCAATAGGATAACTGGATTTCAGCAAAGAATTCATATTCTTTTTTACCCAGATTTCTCCATTATAAGTTACTATAACAACTGTAATTTTTTTTTCCAATCGAAAGTATATTTTTTAATCCCTGCAAAAATAATGATATTTGCAGTAGACTTTGAAAAAAAATGAAATATTACCTTGTAATTCCGGCTCACAACGAAGAAGAATTTATTTCTTTGACCTTAGAATCCTTAACCACTCAAACCCTTTTACCAAAAAAAATCGTAATTGTCAATGACAATTCGACTGATAAAACTGCCGAGATTGTTCAGGCTTTCGCCAAAGACAATCCGTATATATCATTGGTAGAAAAAAAATCAAGTGCGATTCATTTACCCGGAAGCAAAGTAATTCAGGCTTTTCAAACAGGTTTTGAAACTCTGGATGATGATTATGATGTGATAGTCAAACTGGATGCTGATCTTATTTTTCCAAACAACTATTTCGAAACCATCACAAAACATTTTGAATCCGATGAACGTATAGGAATGGTAGGCGGATTTTGCTACATCGAAAAAAATGGCGATTGGGTTTTAGAAAACCTAACCGATAAAGATCATATTCGCGGTGCTTTGAAAGCCTACCGCAAAGCTACTTTTAAAGAAATTGGCGGTTTACGTCCACAAATGGGTTGGGATACCGTTGACGAATTACTTTGTAAATTCTACAATTGGAAAGTCGTTACAGATGAATCTTTAAAAGTAAAACACCTAAAACCAACAGGAGCCAACTATAACAAAACGGCACGTTACAAGCAGGGAGAAGCTTTTTACACGCTGGGTTACGGATTTTGGATTACTGCTATCGCTTCCGCAAAATTAGCAATGATGAAAAAGAAACCTTTGTTGTTTTTTGATTATATCCAAGGTTTTCTAAAAGCAAAATCAGAAAAAAAACCGCTGTTAGTTAATGAAGAACAAGCTCTATTTATTCGTCAATACCGTTTAAAAAAGATGAAAGAAAAGTTGTTTTGAGTAGCTGGCTCTTTGAAAAAGCAGGAACTCATACCGCAAAACTCATAACTTATAACTATTTTTGACCATATTCAAAAAACTATGATGCTCATTCGATATTTATCGCAAATAGGAAGATATTTTTTAATGCTCAAAGAGATTTTCAGCAAACAGACCAAATGGTCAATGATGCGCAATCTTATCTTTAAGGAAATAGACGATTTAATTATTGGTTCACTTGGAATTGTTGCTTTTATCTCTTTCTTCGTAGGCGGGGTTGTGTCTATTCAAACCGCTTTGAACTTAACCAATCCATTAATCCCAAAATATCTTATTGGTTTTGCTACACGTCAATCGGTGATTTTAGAATTTGCACCAACATTTATTTCAGTTATTATGGCCGGAAAAATGGGATCATTCATCACCTCTAGCATTGGAACCATGCGTGTAACGGAACAAATTGACGCTTTGGAAGTTATGGGAGTAAACTCCTTAAATTATTTGGTTTTCCCTAAAATCATAGCCTTATTATTATATCCCTTTGTGATTGGAATCAGTATGTTTTTAGGAATATTGGGTGGTTGGATTGCCGGGGTTTACGGAGGCTTCACTTCCAGCACCGACTTTATTACGGGAGCACAAATGCAATTTATTCCGTTTCACATTACCTATGCTTTTATCAAAACAGTCATATTTGCTATGTTATTAGCAACGATACCTTCATTTCATGGCTATTACATGAAAGGTGGCGCACTCGAAGTAGGAAAAGCAAGTACCGTTTCGTTTGTTTGGACCTCGGTTTCCATCATTCTTTTCAATTATATATTAACACAGTTATTATTAGGATCATGATAGAAGTTAAAGATGTTGAAAAATCATTTGGAGACAGTAAAATCCTTAAAGGAATTAGTACTGTTTTTGAAACCGGAAAAACCAATTTGATTATTGGGCAAAGTGGTTCAGGAAAAACGGTATTATTAAAAAGTTTATTAGGAATTCATCATCCTGAAGTAGGAACTATTTCTTTCGACGGACGTATTTACTCTAGTTTAGATGATGATGAAAAAAGAGAATTACGCACCGAAATAGGCATGGTATTTCAGGGAAGTGCGCTATTTGACTCCATGAGTGTAGCCGAAAACGTAGCTTTTCCTTTGAAAATGTTTACTAATAAAAGTAAATCTGAAATCAAAGACCGTGTTGATTTTGTTTTGAAAAGGGTAAACCTAATTGATGCCCATCATAAATTACCTTCTGAAATTTCAGGAGGTATGCAAAAACGTGTGGCGATTGCCCGTGCCATTGTAAACAACCCGAAGTATTTATTTTGTGACGAACCTAACTCGGGATTGGATCCAAACACTTCTATTTTGATTGACAACCTCATCAAAGAAATTACCGAAGAATACAATATCACTACCGTAATCAATACGCACGATATGAACTCGGTAATGGAAATAGGCGAAAAAATCCTTTTCTTAAAAAATGGCGTAAAAGCCTGGGAAGGCAATAAAGAAGAAATCTTTAGAACTGATAACGAAGCCGTAGTCGCCTTTGTGTATTCTTCTAATTTATTTAAAAAAGTAAGAGAAGCACATTTGAAAGAATAACTCTTTTAAAATTTCAAATAATCAAAAATCCCAAATTCCAATTTTATACCGAAGTCTAGTCTCGGGATTGGAATTTGGAATTTCTATTTTTAAATTTATTTATTAACTGGAATTTCTAATCAACTCTACCTCAGCATTTGGATTAAATAAATACAATCGTCCGGAACTGATTTCAAGGCATTCGTAACGCTTCGTTCGAACCGCAATTTTCTTGAAAATCTTACCGTTTTTGATTCGGAAGACACTGCCATAAGGAATTTCAAAAACATAATTTTTATCGTTCTCTTTATCAAATTGTTTTAGTGCCAATGACAAAGTAGTATCAGTATCACTGCTGGCAGATGGATTTCGAAAATGCCTGGCTAACAATGGCAACAATTGATTAGGAAAAATTTCAGGTCGAATATACGGAACCATCAATTGCTGAAAAACATATTTCCATTCGTTTCCATGCGGTTTGATGTTCCGACCAAATTTCTCAAAAGCGACCAAATGTGCAATTTCATGAATTAGCGTAATCAAAAAGCGGTATTTATTCAAACTTCCATTTACCGTGATTTCGTGCTTACCATTCAAAGCTTTACGGTAATCGCCATGTCGGGTAGCTCTTTCATTGACAATTTTTAAATGCACCCTGTTTTCTACAATCAACTCAAAAGCGGGTTTGACTGCGTGTTCAGGTAGGTATTTTGCTAATGAGTCGCTCAATTTAAATTGTGGGTTATAAGTTATGGGTTATGGGTTATGGGTTGTGAGTTATGAGTTTATGCGCATTTTCTTTATTCATGCAAAAACGCCTAACACTTAACTCCTAACTTTCATCATGGGTTAGTCGTTGAAACCTGCAATACTTTTCCGTTGAAATATTTATTTCCGTTCAGTGTAAAATCAAAAATATAATTAGCCATTCCCTCAGCCGAAATTGGTGCTTGATAACCTGGAAAAGCTTCTTGAAGCATTTCTGTTTGTACAGCCCCCAAAGCCAGAACATTAAAAGAAATCCCTTTTTCTTTGTATTCTTCGGCTAATAATTCAGAAAGGGTAATCACAGCACCTTTACTCGAACTATAAGCGGCCAATCCGGCAAATTTTAAACTACCCTGTACTCCTCCCATCGAACTAATAGTCACTACATGACTTCCTTTTTGTAAAAACGGAATACAAATACGAGTCAAATTAGCTACTCCAAAAACATTTACTTTATATACATTTTCAAAATCAGCCTGGGTCAAAGTTTCAAATGGTTTACAAATTAAACTTCCCGCATTGTGAATCACAGCATCCACTTGTTTCCAACTCGAATTTAGAAAACTTTCCACTTTTTCTAATTCCGATTCATTGGCTAAATCAACCGAAAGACAACTGATATTTTCATGATTAATTAACTCCTGAGATGTTTTTCTCGAAATAGCCAAAACCTGATGTCCGGCATTAGCAAATTGTAAAGCCAACTCAAATCCGATTCCTCTACTGGTTCCTGTGATAATAATTTTCTTCATGTCACAAAAATAAACAAAAGCTTTAAAATAGTGATTGGCTTAAATGAAAACTATCTAATTGTTCACTTAGAGGACTAAATAAAAAAATAGCCCACAGATAACAAGGATTGAACAGATAAAATCAGCTTAATCTGCGTTCCTTTCTTCCATTAGAAAAATATTATGAACTCAATGTTCTCGAAATTACAATTCGCTGAATCTCTGAGGTTCCTTCATAAATCTGGGTGATTTTGGCATCTCGCATCATACGCTCCACGTGATATTCGGCCACATAACCGTTTCCTCCGTGAATTTGAACCGCCTCAACCGTAACATCCATAGCGGTTTGGGAAGCAAATAATTTAGCCATCGCCCCCGATTGCGTAATATCCATTCCGGCATCTTTTTCGGAAGCAGCTTTTAAACACAGCATTTTAGCTGCCATAATTTGGGTAGCCATATCAGCTAATTTAAAAGCAATGGCCTGATGCTGAAAAATTTCTTTTCCAAATGACTGTCGCACATGGGAATATTTTAATGCCAATTCATACGCTCCGGTAGCAATTCCTAAAGCCTGACAAGCAATCCCAATTCGTCCACCGTTTAAAACTGTCATCGCAAATTGAAAACCAAAACCATCTTCCCCTATTCTATTTTCCTTGGGTACTTTGACATCATTAAATATTAAAGAATGCGTATCTGAACCGCGAATTCCCATTTTCTTTTCTTTGGGACCAATTTCAAAACCAGCCCAGCCTTTTTCTACAATAAAAGCATTGATTCCTTTGTGCCCTTTTTCAGGATGTGTTTGCGCCATTACCAAATATACGGAAGCAGAAGAACCATTAGTTATCCAATTTTTTGTTCCGTTTAACAAATAATAATCGCCCTTATCGATAGCTGTTGTTTTTTGCGAAGTAGCATCAGAACCGGCATTAGGCTCAGAAAGACAAAAGGCACCTATCACCTCCCCTTTTGCCAAAGGCACTAAATATTTTTGCTTTTGTTCTTCGTTGCAATATTTCTCCATGCCGGCACAAACCAAAGAGTTGTTCACCGACATAATTACCGCCGATGAAGCGTCGACTTTTGCAATTTCACTGAGCACTAAAACATAAGAAACATTATCCATTCCCGAACCGCCATATTTAGGATCAACCATCATTCCCAAAAAACCCAATTCGGCCATTTTTTTTACCTGTTCCGTTGGAAATTTAGAAAATTCATCTCTTTCTATCACTCCCGGTAATAATTCAGTTTGGGCAAAATCTCTGGCTGCCTGTTGAATCATTTTTTGTTCTTCGGTCAAATTGAAATCCATAATAGCACTTTTTATAAATTAAGTCCGCAAATAGATTTTGGACATAAAAAATAGTTCAAAATTCTACACACAATCTTCGCTTATTGTTTTTGTGTTTTCTAAATTTACTTACTTTTATTCAAAAAAATGCCACTTCGGCTTTTAATATTTTAATCGTTTTGCATTTCACACCGATGACTAAAGAATTTTACAACTTAATTGGCGTCATGTCAGGAACTTCATTGGACGGAGTTGATTTGGCTCACATCCAATTCGAAATAAAAAATAATCAATGGAGTTTTCAAATTCTGGAAAGCGAAACCGTTCCTTACAGCGATGATTGGGTAAAAAAATTAAAATCGGCAGTAGATTTTTCAAAAGCAGAATTAGATATTTTAAATCAAAATTATACCCAACTGCTTTCTACGATAATTGCCAATTTCATTGAGAATTACCAAATCACAAATCTTGACGCTGTTTGCTCTCATGGACATACCATTTTGCACCAACCTCAAAACGGATTCACACTTCAAATAGGCAATCTTCCGGAAATAGCAACTTTGACACAGCAAAAAATTGTTTGTGATTTTAGGGTCGAAGATGTTCAATTGGGTGGACAAGGAGCTCCATTGGTACCTATTGGTGATCGAATTTTATTTTCTGAATACGATTACTGCATGAATCTGGGTGGTTTTTCTAATGTTTCTTTCGAAGAAAATGGCAAAAGAATTGCTTTCGATATTTCGCCTGTTAACACCGTCTTGAATTTTTATGCGGACCAATTAGGCCTCAATTATGACGATAAGGGAAAAATTTCAAGTACAGGAAAAATCCACTCGGAATTATTAAACAAACTCAACAACCTGGACTTTTACAAGCAACAACATCCTAAATCATTAGGTTTTGAATTTGTCAAAGAAACCGTTTTACCACTTATGGAAAGTTATAAAATTTCTATTGAAAACAAACTAAGAACTTTCACGGAACATATTGCCATACAAACTGCTCTTGCTTTACCAAAAAAACAAGGAAGTTTATTCATTACCGGCGGTGGTGCTTACAATGATTTTTTAATTTTTTGTATCCAAAAGCAATTGCCAAAAATGAGCGTTGTTATACCTGAAAAGAAAATACTCGAATTCAAAGAAGCCTTAATTTTTGCTTTACTTGGAGTCTTGAAATTGAGAAATGAAATCAATGTTTTGAGTAGTGTAACCGGAGCAAAAGAAGATCATAGTGGTGGATATATCTATCCTTAACAAACAAAAAAGACATTATTTTGTTTCAAATTTTATCAAATAGAATCGCAATTTTTATAATATCTTAGCGTTTCAATAACAAAGAAAAAATTTATGAGCATATTGTTACAAACAGATACCTTATCTGTTGCAGGTGAAAATTTAGCCGAAGCGGTTCCAGTTGAAAAAACCTTATCTATTATTGAACTCCTAACCAGCGGAGGACTAGCAGGTCAATCCATTATGATTGCTTTGTTTTTGATGCTTTTTGTGGCTTTATATCTTTACTTTGAACGTTTAATGGCTATAAATGCAGCTTCAAAAATAGATCTGAATTTCATGAGTATTGTTAAAGACAATATCAAAAACGGACGTATTGACAACGCTAAAATGGCTTGTGCCCATTCACAATCTCCTGTTGCCAGATTGATTGAAAAAGGAATTTCCAGAATTGGAAAACCATTAGAAGATATCGATACCGCTATTGAAAATGCAGGGAAATTAGAAATTTACAAACTGGAAAAAAATGTCAGCATGCTCGCTACCATTTCTGGAGCCGGACCCATGACCGGTTTCTTAGGAACAGTTGTGGGAATGATTCAGGCTTTTCATAAAATGGCAACTGCCGGCGGACAAATTGAAGTAGGCGCCCTTTCAGAAGGAATTTATACAGCCATGACCACTACCGTTGTTGGACTTGTAATTGGTATTATCGCTTACGTAGGCTACAATCACTTAGTTGTAAAAACCGATAAAATTGTTCATCAGATGGAAGCCAATGCAGTTGACTTTTTAGACTTATTAAACGACCCAGCCTAATTATGAATTTAAGAGGACGAAATAAAGTTACTGCCGAATTTAACATGTCATCCATGACAGACATTGTGTTCTTGTTATTGATTTTTTTCATGCTAACTTCAACAATGGTAACCACTAACGCATTGGATTTAGTATTACCTAAAGCAAAAGGAAAAACAGACAGCAACAAAAACATAGCAGTAAGCATCAATAAAAAACTGGAATTTTTTATTGACAAAAAAGCTGTTCCGGAAAACGAACTGGAATCAAAACTAGTAGCTTTAGTTGCCAATAACGAAAACAAAGCCATTATTCTAAGAGCTGAAGAAGGGGTACCTATTGAAAAAGCAGTTAACGTTTTAGACATTGCTAACAGAAACCAAATCAAAGTGGTTCTAGCCGTAAGACCTAAATAATTTAGGTGCTGAATTCAAAAAACAGACTTATTCTACATGAAATATTTAGAAACAAAAGAAGAAAAGAAATCATTTGTTATCACAACTCTCATTTTTGTGGTACTCTTTATTTTGTTCTTATATTTAGGACTTACTTCTTTAGACCCTCCTCCCGAAAACGGAATCGCTATTAATTTTGGAACAACTGAATTTGGAAACGGAGACATTCAACCTACCGAAGCCATTCAATCAGCACCCAAAACTACCTATGCAAAACAAGCTACAGCAAGTAATGACGATGTATTGTCGCAAGACATTGAAGAAGCGGTTGTGATGAAAGAAGCAAAAAAAATCCGTCCTACAAAAGAGGTTGCAAAAGAGGAAGTTAAAGAAAAACCCAAAGAGAATCCAAAACCCTCCAAAAGCACAACAGACGCCATATCAAACTTAATCAATGGTCCAAAATCCAACGGAACAGCAAAAGGTGGCGAAGGAAATGATAATCAGGCAGGAGATAAAGGAAGCTTAAACGGAAATCCGTATGCCAATACCTATTACGGTTCAGGAAGTGGAAGCGGAACAGGAAGTGGTTGGGGATTAAACGGAAGAAAAATCAGCAGCCGAGATAAACAAAAACAAAAGTGTAACGAATACGGTACAGTTGTCGTTCAAATTACGGTAAACCGTAACGGAAACGTTATAGCCGCAAAATACACTAAAGGAACTACTAATACAGATCCTTGCTTGGTTGAGCCCGCATTAGCATCCGCTAGAAATTTCAAATGGAGTCCTGATCCAAATGCTCCGCAAACACAAATCGGATTTATTACATTTAATTTCAAATTAGGAGAATAATACCTCTAAATAATAAAAACTCAAGTATCTTTGAGTTTTTTTTTTATTTACAGACCTCATGAATTATCAAGAAACGACAACCTGGATGTTTAAGCAGCTTCCGATGTATCAATTACAAGGTGCTTCTGCTTATAAAAAAGACTTAACCAATACACATTTGTTAATCAATCATCTTGGTAATCCTCATTCTAATTTAAAATGCATCCATGTTGCCGGAACTAATGGAAAAGGTTCCACTTCGCACATGCTTGCTTCCATATTACAGCAAGCAGGTTACAAAGTAGGTCTTTACACTTCACCTCACCTAAAAGATTACAGAGAACGCATTAAAATTAATGGTTCTGAAATTACTGAAGATTTTGTTTGCGACTTTATCAACTCTAATAAAGCTTTTTTTGAGGCCAATGATATTAGTTTTTTCGAAATGAGCGTTGGATTAGCTTTCAATTATTTTGCGAAAGAAAAAGTGGATATCGCGATTATCGAAGTTGGTATGGGCGGAAGACTTGATGCTACGAACATCATTACTCCCATGATTTCTGTAATAACAAATATCGGTTTAGATCATGTACAATTTCTCGGAAACACGATTGAATCAATAGCTTTTGAAAAAGCAGGAATTATCAAACCCGAAATTCCGGTAGTTATTGGCGAATACACTCCCGAAACAAAAGCAGTATTTGAAGCTAAAGCAAAAGAAACCAATTCTGAAATCTATTTCGCAGCAGATTTAATTACAAAAGAATTCCCTTCAGATTTAATTGGCGATTATCAAAAACACAACAAGAAAACGGTTTTACAAACACTCAACGTTTTAAATAAACAAACGAATTTTAGCATTAGCCAAGACCATATTGAAACAGGTTTATTAAATGTAGTAAAAAACACAGGGCTTTTGGGTCGATGGCAGCAATTAGGAACTTCTCCAAAAATCATCTGCGACACGGCTCACAATAAAAACGGACTGGAAATTGTTCTGAACCAAATTCAAAAAGAAAAATTTGAACAATTACACATCGTTTTAGGTGTAGTTAACGACAAAGATTTGGACGAAGTACTACCGCTTTTTCCAAAAAACGCCATATATTATTTTTCTAAACCCAATATTCCCCGAGGACTAGACCCATTAATTCTAAAAGAGAAAGCAGCTCAACACGACTTAAAAGGCCCAATAGTACACTCTGTGACAGAAGCTTATAAAAAAGCCATCGATTCAGCTAAGCCGAACGACTTTATATATGTAGGTGGTAGCACCTTTGTAGTTGCAGAAATTTTGTAATTTTTTTCATTTTTTACTTGCACAACTAAAAAAGGGTTGTATATTTGCACTCGCAATCACGAAATGATAGCAACAAAAATAGGGCGATTAGCTCAGCTGGTTCAGAGCACCTCGTTTACACCGAGGGGGTCGGGGGTTCGAACCCCTCATCGCCCACAAAGAAACTCCTTAAGCAATTAAGGAGTTTTTTTATGCTTAATATTTTCCAAAAAACTACAAAGGCACATTCAGAAGTAATCTATCTTTTGAATAAAAATTAAAGAAAATGACCGATTTTAGATATCCATTATCGGTCATTTTTGCTTTTTGAGATTTTTCAAGATATAGTTTCGGCTAAAAA
>NZ_JBBYHU010000054.1:0-10138 GCF_038289905.1 Flavobacterium flavipallidum
TATAGATTACTATAATAATGAGAGAATAAAACTTAATCTAAAAGGAATGAGCCCGATACAATATCGAGCTCATTATTATCAAATTTAATTATAAATTCGTCTAAACTTTTGGGTGCAGTCTAGATTTTGAAACAGCTTTTTTTGTTTATGTTCACCATGTTTTATTTACAATACGTTTTTATGTTTTTTGAAGCGCTTTGACTTCCTAATTGTGCTGCTTTTGCAAAATCGCTACAGGCATTTTTTTTATCTTCCAGATGAATGTAGGTTAGTCCTCTAAGATTGTAGGTAATATAATCACCTGAGTTAAGTTTGATAGCTGTATTACAATCATCTAATGCTGCTTTGTAGTCTTTTAGTTTGTAATTAATATTAGCTCTGGTGGTATAAGCGTAGGTATTGTCTTTGTGCATTTCGATAGTCTTGTTCACGTCGGTTAAAGCGCCCTGAAGATCATTTATTTTTATTTTTTCCATACTGCGGTTTAAGTAAGCTACGACAAAATCAGGTTTCATTTTTATTGCTTTATTATAGTCCTGAATTGCGCCTTGAGCATTGCCTGCGTTTGATTTTTTCATTGCCTGATCAAAATAATTTTCGGCAGTTTGGCTCCAAGTTAGTGTTGATAGTAGAAGCAAAGTAGATAGAATGATTTTTTTCATAGGTTTTATTTTAAAGTTGTTGGGAGGCATAAAAATAAGTAATTGAAATTTGATATAATTATTATTTCGTAAATTTAATTTTCTATTTTTTTGAAGAGGAGAAGAATTAGGCTTTGTTTTTGATAAGCAATGAAATGTATTTTTAACGGTTATTAAAATTTATGAAAACAAAAAAAGTAAAAGCGGTATTACTTATAGGATTCTTTACATTGAATTCTATGGTGTATGCACAACAAATTAAAGCTTCAACTGAAGATGTTGCTAAAGCAAAAGAATGGATTACATCATTAGGGTTAAATGATGCTGAAAAAGAAAAGAGATTAGTTGATGTTGTTGCAATTCATTTAACTTCTATTAAAGACTGGCATAATAATCATCCTGCTTCAACAGTTCCTGCCGGAATTAATCCTTTGGATGGGAAGCCGTTATCGGAATTACACCGACAAATTATTGCCGACTCGGCGATGCCTTCTTCAATTCATGAAGGATTAATGAGTGGTTTGAGAAAAGATCTAAACGAAGAGCAAGTAGCCTTGGTTTTAGATAAGTATACTATCGGAAAAGTAGCTTTTACTATGAAAGGTTATCAGTCTATAGTTCCTAATATGACTGCAGAAGAGACTTCGGTAATTCAAAAATTATTAGAAAAAGCACGTGAGCAAGCTGTAGACTATAAAAGTATGAAAGAGATATCGGCTATTTTTGAAATTTATAAAACCCAAGCCGAACAGTATTTGAATAATCACGGTCGCAACTGGCGTCAGATGTATGCTGATTATACGAAGAAGATTAAAGCTGAAAAAGAAGCCAAAAAACAAGAATAATTTTTATTGAAAAAGGTCTTTTATGATGATATTAAAGACCTTTTTTTTAGGGGTAAAAAGCCAGAGATGTAATTATTTAATAGTTAATTGGTAAGTGGCCATTTTCCAAATCTCATCGTATTTTTTACCATTGTGTTCCCCAGCTGATTTTTCGGTTTGAGAAAATTCAATCATATAATTTCCTGACCAAATTGGCGTAAACGAAAATTCGCCATTTTCATTTGTCCACAATTCTTTTTCCCAGCCATTTGGAGCAATAACCTTAACTTTTTGCTGTTTAGCTACTACTGAGTTGTACAAAGCAATTGCGGTGATTTTTGTGTTTTTTGCTAAAGTGGTAGCGTTTTCAGTATATACACTGATTTTGTTTGTATTTGTTGCAGCTAAATTTCCTACTGATTTGTTTCCCACAACAATAGTAGCGCTAGAATTATAATCCAGCTTCATAGTACCATATACATCTTTCACCGTATGTTGCATGATTACTGTGTAAACCCCGTCTTCATCTGGTGTAAAGAAAGCTTGGTATTTGTTTTCTAATGCAGTCGATTTTAATTTCATTTCTTTTTTAGACGGAGTAATTATTACTAATGTAAAATCTTTTAAATCAGAAAACCATTTGTCTGTTTTTGTAATTTCATTTTCTGAAAATTCACCAAAATAGATTGATATTTCTTGTGGTTTTCCTTTGGTAGCTGTTTTTTTTGTTTCAATCCACAAAGCATGAGCAAATAAGGAAGAAGTTGTTAATGTTGTTATTAACAGGAATGCAAATTTTTTAATAAGATTCATTTTCATGAGTAATTTTTTATGTTTTAGAGGCACAAATTTACTGTAAATTTTATTTATTTAGAATAAATAAAAATAATTTTAAAAAATATAAAACGCAAAAACTATAAATGCTTGCGTTTTTAATATGTGACCTCAAACGAACAAATTTCGAAACATCTTGTAGAGGATTTGAAGCGATTGGTAGAAATAGAAGTTTGATATTAAGGATTTTATAAATTAAATTGTATCTGCTTTAGTTGCAGAAATTTACTTATTTAGGATGGCCTGTATTGTGATTAGAATAGCAGAGTGGAACCAAGCAACTAGAAATAAACTGTTTATTACTTACTATTGTGTTTATATAAAATTGATTTAAATTTTTATCAATTATTTTATTTAAATTAACTATATAAGTTTATTTGTTTAATTATGAAAAAAGCTATTCTCTAATTTGTTCATTCAGATTTTTATATTTGCGAAGAAATACTTCAATAAAAATAAGATGCGGAAAAAAGATTTATTAATACTGCTTTTTTTAATTACAAATTTGTTTGTAACAAATTGTTTAGGACAACATCTTTTTTTTGAAAAAATTTCAGGTCAGGAAATTGATCCAAGTACTTCAATTCATGGAATTGCTAAAGATTCTGTGGGTTATATCTGGTTTGGAAGTTGGAATGGAGTTTATCGTTATGATGGAAAAGCTTTTGATTATTATTATCATAATCCTAAAGATAAACTTTCGTTACCCAATAATAGAATTCGAAATATAGTTTCCGATAATAAATTAGGACTTTGGTTTTTAACTTTTGACCATAAATACGCCCGTTTTAATTATGCATTAAATAATTTTAAAATAATAAGCAGTGAAGCTGTTCCTTCAAAAATTATTTCCAGTTTAAATGCTGATTCCAATGCGTTAAATAGAGATAAAATAATAAATGGTAAATATTATTCTCTCGATACCCATTTGTTTTCTTCTTTTGATTTAAAGAGTCGAAAAGAGATTCAATATAAAGCCAATATGAATCAACCTGGAAGTCTACTGGATGATTATATCACTACTTTTTTTATTGACGATGAAAAAATTATTTGGTTAGGTACCAGGGGAGGTGATATTTATAAAGCTAATCCAAATCGGAATCCATTTGAATTGCATTATAGTTATGTAGGAAATTCAGAAAACACGAAGTTGGCTACTGTACGTGCCATTCTTAAAGTGGGTAACCAAATATGGTTGGGAAGTGATGAAGGGGTGTTGATTTATCAAAACAACCAATTAATTAAAAACCATCCGTTTTATCATTCTAATAGTAAAATCCAGCAGGTTCGTACTTTATTTCAAGATAAAAATGGAGGTATTTGGATTGGAGGTGTAAATGGATTAGAATATTACAATCCTAAAAACAACCAGATAAGAAGTATAATTAATGAAGATTTATCACCAAATTTAGAAACCTGGTCTGTTTATGCCATAGAACCTTATAATGAAAATGTCATTTGGTTAGGTTTATATAACGCTATTGCCCGAATCGATTTATCCAATTTTAAAATTGTTTATTACAATTTGACTAATGAAATTAAAGATCGAACGGTAATGGATATTATTTGCGATAAAAATAAACTTTGGTTAGGAACTGAGGGGAATGGTGTAGTCCAACTTACTTTGAATTCCCATTTGGATCTTATCAAAAATAATTCCTTGACACTTTTAAACAATGACACTTTTAATAATGGCAACTTTTTGGCTAACATTGTTTATTCCCTCAATAAAGATAAAAAAGGATATATTTGGGTAGGTACAAGTGAAGGACTATTTAAAATCAATCCTAAAAAGAAGCCGATTCAAATTGTTAATGTTCCACTTCGTATTAAATCACCTTATACTTATATTTCAGCAATCACCGATGATAATAAAGGAAATCTTTGGGTAGCGCACAAAGAGGGAATTTCCAAAATTAATATTGAATCAGGTGAAATTTCCAATTTTCAGAATAGAGATAAGTTAGGTTCATGGCGATTTTTAGAACGTTCCTTTTACAACGATAAAATAAATAATACAATATATTTTGGTTCCAAGAATGGATATGTTTCTTTTAATTCTGAAAAGATAAAAGCCATTTCTAATGATAAAAAGATAGTATTAAAATCGCTTTTTGTAGCCAATCAAAAAGTAGAACCGTTAGATACTATATGGGGTAAACCTATTTTAACAAAGACACTTTCTGAAACGCAATCTATTGAGTTGGATTATGAAAATAGAAGTTTTGAGGTAGAATTTTCTTCTTTTAATTATTATGATACCCGAAAAGAGGTATTTGAATATATGTTAGAGGGCTATGATGATAATTGGACACAAACAAGCTCAACCAAAATTGCTTTCAATAAAATACCTGCTGGCAGCTATGTGCTTAAAGTAAGGTTGATTACTCCTGATATTTCTAAGGCTCCGGTGGCGCAATTGCATGTTGAAGTCAAAGCACTATGGTATGAAAGATGGTGGGTCAGGTTGTTATTGCTAGGAGGTTTATTTGCTCTTTTATATTGGATTTTTAAGCAAATTTTATATCGTGACCGTTTGAAAAATGAAGTTGAAATGGAACGATTAAATAGTGTTCAAAAAGAAGCGTTAAATAAAGAGAAAATAGAGTTTTTTACTAACATTTCTCATGATTTAAAAACTCCTTTAACCTTAATTGTTGATCCTTTAAAACGGCTTCAGGATGATAAAGTAGCTCCTGAAGATAAGGCTGTTTATTTTTCTATTGTAAATAGAAATATTGATTATCTGACTAAGTTGATTTACCAAATTTTAGATTTTAGAAAATCGGAAATTGGAAAACTAAAATTACATCTTACAAGTAGAAGTTTTAACGAGTTTTTAGATGACTGTTACAAATCCTTTCTTTTTATCTCCCAAAAAAGAAATATCAGTCTGGAATTTTTGCCCGAGAATCATAATTTAGTTTGCAGTTTGGATTTCGAAAAGCTAGAACAAGTAGTTACTAATTTATTGTCTAATGCATTCAAATATACACCTGACGGAGGAAAAGTTATTTTATCCACTCATTTGAATCTGGAAAAATCAAAGCTTACTATAAAAATTGAAGATAATGGAATTGGAATAGAAGCCTCTCAATTAGAAAAGATTTTTGAACCTTTCAATAATGTAGGGCCAAGTCCTTATTACGGATATTCTTCAGGTATTGGTTTATCGCTGTCGCGCAATTTAATCGAATTGATGCAGGGGACCATTTCAATTGAAAGTTTTCCTCAAAATGGTACAAGAGTTCAGATTGATTTACCATATGTGGCAGTTCAGGAAACGAATGTTTTTGATGATTCAGATAAAGAAACAAATATTGGGACTGCTATTTCGGAAAACGAAATTGAAACAATAGTTATAGAAAGCTCAAAACCTACATTATTATTAGTCGAAGATAATCCGGATGTCCAAATGTATCTTAATAAAGAATTAGGTAAAACGTATCATCTGATACAGGAATATGACGGAAAAAAAGGTTTAGAAGCAGCCGAAAAATTTATTCCTGATATCATCATTTCAGATATTATGATGCCTGAAATGGAAGGGACTGAGTTGTGTAAACTGCTAAAGAAAAACGAGAAGACTTGTCATATACCTATTATTTTACTGACGGCTAAAGGTGCAGATGAAAGCAAAATTGAAGCGTATAATCTGGGTGCCGAAGCCTATGTTATGAAACCTTTTAATGTAGATGTTTTAAGTGCTCAAATAAAAAGTGTCCTGGAAAACCGTATAATTCTGCAAAACAAGTTGGCAGGAATAAAAGAAATTAAACAACTACAGGAAGAAATTCAAGATCAGGATAATGAATTTCTTGAAAAAATAATGGGGATTATTAAAACACGAATGGAAGAACCTGATTTTAATAGCGAAGAATTAGCCCAGAGTTTAATGATTAGTCAACGCCAATTGTATCGAAAGTTAAAAGGAATAACAGGAAGCACTGTTCATGAATTCATAACTAAAGTAAAAATGAATCAGGCTGAAGAATTACTTCGAAATTCGGATTTGAGTATTTCGCAGATTGCCTATAAGTTAGGTTTTTCCGAACCATCTAACTTCTCCCGAACATTTTCCAAGCATTTTGGTTGTAGTCCTTCGCAGTATTTAAAATAATTTTTTGAGATTATTTTTTTGTAAAAAAGAATTCGCTTTTGTCATATTTAATTGTTGCCAATCCTTGTCAAATCGGGCATTTGTCCGAAATTGATAAGGATTGGCAATTTTTGATAAGTCATGAAAATGGTGAACAATCTATTTTTGTAGAACTATAAAAAATATAAAATTTAAGTGATATCTTTAAGATAAGATAGAATAAATTATTACATCAAAATAAATATCAAAGATGAATTGGAAAGGAATGGTTGCTGGTTTAGGATTGTTAAGTCTTTTTTTTATCAATGCTAAGGCACAAGAAAAAATATCTGAAGCAGGCAAATACAATTTTAATTACGGTTGGAAATTAAATGTGGGCGAAGTTGCAACCGCACAAAATTCAGATTTTAATGACCAAACCTGGAAAGGAGTAAATCTACCGTTTGCATGGAACCAAAACGAGGCTTTCAAGGTGGCTATTGATCATTTATCTACCGGAATTGCCTGGTATCGTAAAACGTTTCAATTACCAAAAGATGCTATTGATAAAAAAGTTTTTATCGAATTTGAAGGAGTGCGTCAAATGGGAGAGGTTTATGTAAATGGGACATTGGTAGGTTTGCATGAAAACGGAGCAATGGCTTTCGGATTGGATTTGACCCCTTATGTAAAACCTTATCCTCAGGTGAATGTGATTGCCGTAAAAACCAATAATGATTGGAAATACCGTGAAAAAGCAACGAATTCAACTTTTCAATGGAATGATAAAAATTTCAATGCTAATTACGGTGGATTACCTAAGAATGTTTTTTTACACATCAAATCTAAGGTATACCAAACACTGCCTTTATATTCGTTCTTGAAAACAACGGGAACTTATGTGTATGCAACTGATTTTGATATTCCTCAAAAGAAAGCCACTGTAAATGTATTATCTCAGGTAAAAAATGAAACTTCAGCAGCGGTTAAAGCGCAATTGAAAGTAAGCGTTTTGGATTTAGAAGGCAAAGAAGTAGCTGTTTTTTTAGGAGAAACCAGTTCGTTAAAACCTAATGAAACTATAGAAATAAAAGCTTCAAAAGGATTGAATAATTTGAATTTTTGGAGTTGGGGCTATGGCTATTTATACACTGTTACTTCTGAGTTGTTAGTCGATAATCAATCAGTAGACAAAACAGTAATCAAAACCGGATTTAGAAAAGCCGAATTTAAAAACGGTATGGTTTATTTGAATGACCGAGTAATCATGATGCATGGTTATGCCCAACGAACCAGTAACGAATGGCCGTCGGTGGGAATGTCAGTTCCAGCCTGGATGAGTGATTATTCCAATAGTTTAATGGTAAAAAGTAATGGGAATTTAGTTCGCTGGATGCACATTACACCTTGGAAGCAAGATGTGGAATCCTGTGATCGTGTAGGATTGATTCAGGCAATGCCGGCAGGAGATTCAGAGAAAGATGTTGAAGGAAGACGCTGGGAGCAACGTACGGAATTGATGCGCGATGCAATCATTTACAATAGAAATAATCCAAGTATTTTGTTTTATGAATCTGGAAATGAAAGTATTTCTGAGGATCATATGAAACAAATGAAAGCTTTTAAAGAGCAATATGATCCTTTTGGAGGAAGAGCCATTGGTAGCAGAGAAATGCTGGATAGCAAAGTAGCGGAATATGGTGGGGAAATGCTATATATTAATAAAAGTAAACATATACCTTTTTGGGCTACTGAGTACAGTCGTGACGAAGGATTACGTAAATATTGGGATGAGTTTACTCCCCCTTTTCATAAAGAAGGAACTGGAGGGACGTCGCATGAAAATGTAAACGGAACTAAGGTGGCAGATGCGAGTCCTTATAATCACAATCAGGATGCACACGCTATCGAAAGTGTAACCCGTTGGTACGATTACTGGGAAATGCGTCCGGGAACTGGAGACCGTGTTAATTCAGGAGGAGTGAATATCATTTTTAGTGATTCCAATACGCATTTCAGAGGTCAGGAAAATTATCGACGAAGTGGAGAAGTTGATCCGATGCGTATCCCTAAAGATGGTTTTTATGCCCATCAGGTAATTTGGGATGGCTGGGTAGATACCGAAAAACCAGCAGCTCATATTATTGGTCATTGGAATTATGAAAAAGGGGTGAAGAAAGCTGTTACAGTAGTTTCAACTGCTGATGTGGTAGAATTATTTGTAAACGGAAAAAGCGTAGGTAAAGGCATTCAGGATAAAAAATTCTTATTTGCTTTCAAAGATATTGCTTTTCAGGCGGGTACAATAAAAGCTATAGGTTATGATAAAACCGGTAAAGAAGTTTGCCAAGATGAAATAAAAACAGCCGGAAAACCAACCAGTCTTAAGTTAACTTCAATAGCAAGACCAGCAGGCATGTTGGCCAATGCAAACGACTTAGCCTTAATTCAGGTGGAAGTAGTGGACGATAAAGGAAATCGTTGTCCAACAGCAATGGATATGATTCAGTTTGAGGTAAGTGGAGAAGGGACATACGTTGGCGGCATTGCTCAGGGACCGGATAATTATATTGGTTCTAAAAATTTACCGGTAGAATGTGGTGTAAACCGAATCATGGTACGCTCTACTGATAAAGCAGGTGTTATAACAATTAAAGCAACAGCTAAATCCCTAAAAACAGCTGTGATTACTGTAAAAACGATTGCCACGGATTTAAGTGCTTTGTCTACTAATTTGCCAAATGAAAACTTAGCTTCTTATTTAGAAAAAGGTCCGACACCTAATACGTCTTCTTTTACTAAAACAAGAAATGCGGTTGCCATAATTGGAGCAAAAACCAACTCAAATCAGGCCGATGCTCAAAAAAGTTTTGATGATAATGAATTGAGTGAATGGACTAATGGAGACGGTGCTGCAAGAATTGAATATGAGTTGGCTCAAGAGGTCAAAATCAATCAGGTGGTGATGAAATTAGCTGGTTGGAGAAGTAAACAATATCCAATTAGAATTTTAGTTGATGGTAAAAAAGTATTTGAAGGTAATACACCAACGAGTTTAGGGTATGTGACTTTGGACATCCCAACTCCAGTAAAAGGTAAAAAAGTAACAATAGAACTTATAGGAACTTCTAAGGATAGTAATGAAATTAACTTAGTAGAAATCACCGGAAAAGTAGATGAAGGAGGCTTGAAGCAAACTAAATCTAAAATGCCACAATTGCCAATTGTAGAAGTGGAATTTTATGAGGCTTTGCGCTAAGAGATTCGTTGTATGACGAATAGAAATGGAAGTTTATAAATTTTTATAAATGGTTTTTGGTCAGTTAAAGCCTATCTATATTTTTAATGGAGATAGGTATAATTGATTTTAAAAAAAGACAGACCGTTAAAGAAATCACTCTTAATATGGCTAATTCGATGAAATTAATTGCAAAAAAAGTTTCCCTAAAGCAATACAAGTAACAGACCGTTTTCATGTACAAAAGTTAGCCTTGGAAGCTTTACACGAAATTAGTAACAAACATAGATGGGAAGCTATGGAGGTAGAAAATCAATTAATACTAAAAGCTAAATCAGAAAATAAAACACCTAATATTGAATTATTAACCAATGGAGATTAACTAAAACAATTATTAGCTAGAAGCCGATACCTACTTTATAAATCCAAAGAAAAATGGACTGATACCCAAAAAGAAAGAGCTCAACTACTCTTTGAACTATATCCTGAGATAAAAACAGCTTATAATTTATCCCAACAATTA
>NZ_JBBYHU010000055.1:0-9800 GCF_038289905.1 Flavobacterium flavipallidum
GAATCTTTTAATGCGAAAATAAAAGCTTTCAGAAGTCAATTTAGAGGAGTCAGAAAAATTGATTTTTTTCTATTCAGATTATCCAATCTTTTTGCTTAGTCCCCAACTTTTGAACTTGATCCAAAATATATATAAAAAAACAATCCGAATTATCCAAAATTGAAACCAATAAAAAAGCCTCTTCGAAAGAAGAGGCTTTGGATATCTTAAAATTGCTTGATTACAATTTATTAACGAATTTAGTTAATTTAGATTTCAAGTTAGAAGCTTTGTTATCATGAATAACATTCTTTTTTGCTAACTTATCAATCATAGAAATTACATTTGATAATTTAGCAGTAGCATCTGCTTTATCAGTAGCTAAACGCAAAGCTTTAATTGCATTACGTGTAGTTTTGTGTTGGTATCTATTTAATACTCTTTTTTTCTCGTTGCTTCTTATTCTTTTTAAAGCTGACTTATGATTTGCCATTTTTACTTTTTTTTTAATTGTAATAATTATTTTAATTATTAGTTAAAAAAGAAAAACCTCCCACAATTACACAAATTACGCAATCACTTTGGTTTTAACTAATAAAACAAACACCAGAGACACTTGACATTTGTTTCACAAAACTATTTCACAACTAATTTGTAGTCCGTAGGGGAATCGAACCCCTGTTACCAGGATGAAAACCTGGCGTCCTAACCCCTAGACGAACGGACCATTATTCCTCTAAGAAAGTTAAGAATCTATAATAAGATTAACTTCGTAGTCCGTGGGGGAATCGAACCCCCCTTACCAGGATGAAAACCTGGCGTCCTAACCGATAGACGAACGGACCAAATTCCTTATAAACTTTAGGAACAATATTTCAATTTTCGTAGTCCGTGGGGGAATCGAACCCCCCTTACCAGGATGAAAACCTGGCGTCCTAACCGATAGACGAACGGACCATTGCGTTACATTATGCAGTGCATTTCTGTATTGCGGTTGCAAAGATACAACTGTTTTTTAATTCCGCAAGAGCTAAAGCAAAAAAAATATTTTTTTTTAATATGCTTTCGCAAAAAACACTCTCTTATTCGATGCTTTCCCAGTAAACACACAGCTTCCCGCCTCTTCAACGCCCTCCAAAGGAATACATCTTATGGTTGCTTTAGTTAACTCTTTGATTTTTTCTTCAGTCTCAGCAGTACCATCCCAATGTGCTGATACAAAGCCTCCTTTATTCTCTAAAACATCTTTAAACTCATCAAAGCTATTTACTTCGGTAATATGTGTCTCACGATAATTAAATGCTTTATTAAATAAATCAGACTGAATTTGCGTTAATAATTCGCTTATATATGCTGCAATTCCGTCTTTAGATTTTACTTCTTTTGTCAAAGTATCTCTTCTCGCTACCTCAAAAGTTCCATTTTCAAGATCTTTTGGACCTACTGCAATTCGAACAGGAACTCCTTTTAATTCCCATTCTGCAAATTTAAATCCTGGTTTTTGAGTCGTTCTGTCGTCAAATTTAACAGAAATACCCAACTTACGTAAATCAGCAATTAAATGAGCCACTTCATTAGAAATTTGCTCTAATTGCTCATCTGATTTATATATTGGTACAATAACTACTTGTATCGGAGCTAAATTTGGAGGTAACACCAATCCCTGATCATCAGAATGTGTCATCACTAAAGCCCCCATCAAACGAGTAGAAACTCCCCAAGAAGTTCCCCAAACATATTCCTGTTTTCCTTCGGCATTAGCAAACTTCACATCAAATGCTTCTGCAAAATTTTGTCCCAAAAAGTGCGAAGTACCTGCCTGAAGCGCTTTCCCATCCTGCATCAAGGCCTCAATACAATAGGTTTCTTCTGCACCTGCAAAACGCTCTGTTTCGGTTTTCAATCCTTTTACCACCGGAATAGCCATAAAATTCTGAACGAAATCAGCGTAAACGTTCATCATTTTCTCTGATTCCTCAATTGCCTCTTTTCTTGTAGCATGAGCCGTATGCCCTTCCTGCCATAAAAACTCAGCTGTTCTTAAAAACAATCGGGTTCTCATTTCCCATCGTACCACATTAGCCCATTGATTAATCAATAAAGGTAAGTCTCTGTAGGATTGCACCCATCCTTTATATGTTGACCAAATAATAGCCTCACTTGTAGGACGAACAATAAGTTCCTCTTCTAACTTAGCATTAGGATCTACAATTAATTTCCCTGGTTTATCCGGATCATTTTTTAATCGATAATGAGTTACCACGGCACATTCTTTAGCAAAACCTTCGGCATTTTTTTCCTCGGCTTCAAACATACTTTTAGGAACAAACAATGGAAAATAAGCATTTTGATGCCCTGTTTCTTTAAACATTCTATCTAACTCCGCTTGCATTTTTTCCCAAATAGCATAGCCGTAAGGTTTTATAACCATACAGCCTCTAACTCCTGAATTCTCGGCTAAATCAGCTTTAACAACCAGCTCATTATACCATTTCGAATAATCTTCTGATCTTGTAGTAAGGTTCTTACTCATATTGAATAGTTTGGCACAAATTTTGTTTTGTTTTATTTAACTAAATAGTTTGGCAAAACTAACTATTTTTGTAATGTGCAACAATAAAAAACCCAATAGATATGAAAACAAATATTTTTTCATTGCAAAAAGCGCATAATTACCTATACCTAGGATTACTAAGCCTTTTTATGGTTTCTTGTGGTTCTTTTCAAAACAGTTCTTATTATGAAAACGACGGAATATACTCTGTTTCAACGGATAGACCTGTAGAAAAAAATACTCCTTCAAGCAATTATTACAGAGATTATTTTAGTTCACTCCAATCAGACAATCAATCTCCTGAAATATTTACAGATGTTGATAGCTATAATAATTTTGACACAAATAACAGTAATTCATACACAAGCTATGCGGGCTGGGGAGACAATTCAACCAAAACAACTATTAGTTTTTATCCTGATTATTGGGGAATGAATTATGGTTTTGGATGGAATAACTGGGGATGGAACAATTGGGGAATGAACTATGGTTTTGGATGGAACAACTGGGGAATGAATTATGGCTATGGTTGGAACAATTGGGGATGGAATTACCCATATAGCTATGGTTATTACGGATGGAATTACCCATATTATGGTTATAACAATTATTACTATAGCAATAATAACTTCGGTAGTCGAAGAACCTACTCTTACAACCCAAGCCGCAGAGGTTCATCAACAAACAACAACGCTTCTTACAGCAACTACACTTCACAAAGAAGTTACACACCTACTAGAAGTTATTCTAACAGCAACAGAACACCTGTTTTTACAAATTCAAGAACATACAATAACTCTCAATCTACTACAAACAGAAGAAGTAGTTCTCAATACCAAAACGATAATAACCAACAAAGTAGAAATTATTCAAGAAACGAGAGTTACACTCCTTCTAGATCTTATAGCACTCCTTCCTATAGCAATGAAAGCAGCGGAAGATCCTACGGAGGCGGAGGAAACAGCAGTAATACCGGTGGTGGAGGTGGCGGTTCCAGATCATATGGAGGAAGCAGAAGATAATTTATCGACTAAAACTTAAAAAAACTGCAATGAAAAAATATATTTTACTATTTCTACCCTTACTAACTTTCAACACTGTAATTGCTCAGGAAATTACAGATGCTGTTAGATTTAGCCAGGAAAACCTAAACGGGACAGCAAGATTCAGAGCATTAAGTGGAGCATTTGGAGCACTTGGTGGGGATTTATCATCCATAAATGTCAACCCGGCAGGTTCAGCAATATTTGCAAACAATCAAATGAGTGTAACAGCCAGCAATACCTCTACTAAAAACAATTCCAACTATTTTGATTCCAGAAATTCTGAAACAAATAATTCTTTTAACTTCAACCAAGCTGGATTAGTTTTTGTTTTCAAAAACAACAACAGAAACAACAACGGCTGGAATAAATTTTCTTTAGCAATAAACTACGACAACAAAAACAATTTTGACAACAAAATTGGTTCCTTCGGTATTAATCCTACTACTTCAATTGGTGATTATTTTGTAAGCTATGCTAATGGCATTCCTATAAGTAATTTTGCAAATTTAGACAGTTATCGCAATCTAGACTATGCTACTCAACAAGCTTATTTTGGTTTTAAAACCTATATAATTGATCCGGCAAACAACGATCCAAATCCCAATGATTATATTTCGAATATTGCAGAAGGAGGCAACTATTACCAAGAAAACACAGTTACCACCAATGGCTATAACGGAAAACTATCCTTTAATGCTGCAGCAGCTTGTAATGACAAACTTTACCTTGGTATCAACTTAAATTCACATTTTGTAGATTACACTCAATCGTCTCTTTTTTACGAAGACAACAACAACCCATTACCAACAGCACCTGACAGTTACAGAGTCAATAAAGTTCAATTCCAAAATGATCTGTACACTTACGGTTCTGGTTTCTCATTCCAACTGGGAGCTATAGCAAAAATTACAGCTGATGCAAGAGTGGGAATTGCTTACGAATCACCAACATGGTATAAATTAAACGATGAACTTACCCAAAGATTAGTTGCTGTAAGTGCTAATACATCGGGAGAATTAGACCCTGAGGTAATCGATGAAAATATCACCAATGTTTATGCTCCATACAAACTACAAACTCCCGGAAAATTAACAGGAAGCTTTGCTTATGTGTTTGGAAAAAAAGGATTAATTAGTATAGACTATAGTCGTAAAAATTACAGCAAAACCATATTCAAACCTGAATACGATTCTTATTATCAAACCTTAAACAATAGTATGAGTCAAATTCTAAACAAAACAAACGAAGTAAGATTAGGTGCCGAATACAAAATAGAAAGACTTAGCCTAAGAGGAGGATATCGTTTTGAAGAAAGTCCATACAAAAATAAATCAATAATAAGTGACTTAAATAGTTTTTCAGCTGGTTTAGGATATAATTTTGGAGGAACAAAACTAGATTTAGCTTATACTCATTCAAATAGAAATTCACAACAACAATTCTTCACTAAAGGACCGACTGACAGCGCAAGAATAAACTCAATTCAAAACACTATTTCTTTAACACTTTTATTTGAGTTGTAATTCTTTTCAAACAATCTAAATTAACCGTCTTGTCTTTTTTAAACAGGACGGTTATTTTTTATAGTAAACCCAAATCGATACAAATCATCAATACCTTTTTTAAGAAAAGCACAAATAAAGAGATAAAAAAAGCAAAAGCCCTTTAAACACATTCAATTTGAAGAAAAAAGCGTAATTTTGCCATCCAATTTACAAACCTATGAGAACTAAGTCTTTAAAAAAGAACAAAATAAACGTTATCACCCTTGGGTGCTCTAAAAACATATACGATAGTGAAGTACTGATGGGACAACTTCGTGCCAATGGCAAAGAAGTAGAACATGAAGCTCCCGCAGATAAAGAAGGAAACATTATTGTAATCAACACTTGTGGTTTTATTGACAATGCAAAAGCAGAATCAGTAAATATGATTTTAGAATATGCAGATAAAAAGGAAAAAGGCTTAGTTGACAAAGTTTTCGTTACAGGATGTTTATCTGAACGTTACAGACCCGATTTAGAAAAAGAAATTCCTAATGTAGACCAGTTTTTTGGCACTACTGAATTGCCTCAATTACTAAAAGCATTAGGTGCTGATTATAAACATGAATTATTAGGCGAAAGACTAACCACTACGCCTAAAAATTATGCCTATTTAAAAATTGCCGAAGGTTGTGACCGACCATGTAGTTTTTGCGCTATCCCACTTATGCGCGGAAAACACGTTTCGCAACCAATTGAAAAATTAGTCAAAGAAGCAGAAGGTTTAGCAAAAGACGGAGTAAAAGAATTAATCCTAATAGCTCAAGATTTAACCTATTACGGACTTGATCTTTATAAAAAACGCAACCTTGCTGAATTACTGGAAGCTTTAGCAGAAGTTGAAGGAATTGAATGGATTCGTTTGCATTACGCCTTCCCTACCGGTTTTCCTATGGACGTTTTAGAATTAATGAAACGAGAACCAAAAATCTGTAATTACATTGACATTCCTTTACAACATATTTCCGACTCTATTTTAAAATCAATGCGTCGCGGAACAACACAAGAAAAAACTACTCAATTATTAAAAGATTTCAGAGCCGCAGTTCCAGGAATGGCTATCCGTACTACTTTAATTGTAGGCTATCCGGGAGAAACTCAAGAGGATTTCGAAATCCTAAAAGATTTTGTTCAGGAAATGAAGTTTGATCGATTAGGATGTTTTGCTTATTCTCATGAAGAAAACACTCATGCTTATTTACTGGAAGATGATGTTCCAGACGATGTAAAGAAAGATCGTGCGAATGAAATCATGGAATTACAATCTCAAATTTCCTGGGATTTAAATCAAGAGAAAATCGGACAGGTATTTAAATGTATCATAGACAGAAAAGAAGGCAGTCATTTTGTAGGTCGCACCGAATTTGACAGCCCAGACGTGGATAATGAAGTTTTAATTGACGCATCAAAATTCTACTTAAAAACAGGGGATTTCGCTATGATAAAAATAATTGACGCTACCGAATTCGATTTATACGGAGAACCTGCATAAATAAAATCTTAGTTATTTTTTTAAAAAACAATTAACATGAACAAGACACAATTTTTCTTTGTAGTAGCGTTAATACTAATATCATTCAACACCGTATTTGCACAATACGGATACGGAAATGGATATGGCGGTTATGGAATGGGTAGAAACAGCATGAGTCAAATGAGTCAACCCGATACAAAGCCCAAAGAAATTCCTGTAGAAGTAACTGTGGGCAAGATTATGGAGAAATTAAAACCAGAGTTAAATCTTGACGAATTACAAACTATTGCCATTGCAAATGTTTACACCGATATCATTAAATCGCAAACTGCGATAATGAAAGACGAAAAAATGAGTCAGCAACAAAAATCTGATGAGATTAAGGCGCTTTTTGAAGTAAACGAACGAAAAGTCAACGAGTATCTAAACGAAGAACAAAAACAAAAATATAAAGCACTCAAAGAAGAGCGCGGAAAAGAAAAAAAAGACAAAAAAGATAAAAAGAAAAAGAAGAAGGAAGACGAATAGTTTTCCTTTTTTAATAAAAAACAATCGCAATGAACAAACACCTCAGTTATATCATCCCGGCAATTATTATCTCTTCCTGTTCTACCAATCCTTATAAAAAAAGTGAAAAAGAATATGATTCAAAATTAAGAGTCTTAAAAGTTCAGATGTCATCAAAGGAACTTGAACCATTACCTATAGTAACTAAGGTAACTATCAATATTGATAGTGTATATTCAAAACAACTATATACTTTTAAAGATAGTATTTTTAAAGTAGGTTCTACCAAACTTGAAAATGGCATCCATACAGAATGGATAAGCACAGTAAATTTCAATCTTAGAAAACCTAATTTCATAATCATCCATCATACCGCACAAGATTCACTTCAACAAACAACAAAAACGTTTACAAAAACAACGTCACAAGTTAGTGCTCATTATGTAATTGCAGATGATGGACATGTGGTACAAATGCTCAACGATTATTTACGAGCCTGGCATGCAGGAATTAGTTCTTGGGGTAGAAACACTGACATCAATTCCTCATCTATTGGAATCGAACTAGACAATAATGGTGTTGAACCTTTTTCGGAAGCTCAAATTACAAGCTTGATGGCTTTGTTAAGTAAATTAAAAAAAGATTATAACATACCTACACAAAATATTATTGGTCATTCAGACATTGCTCCATCAAGGAAAAAAGATCCAAGCGCACTATTTCCTTGGAAAACTTTAGCTGAAAACGGATTTGGTATCTGGAAAGACGATGTTCTACCTCTGGCTCCGCTTGAATTCAATCCTGAGCTAGCATTAAGAGTTATTGGCTATAATACTAAAAACTTAAATGCAGCCATCACTGCTTTTAAATTACATTATATGCCTGAAGAAGTCAATGCAATTTTAGACCAAAATACACTTAACACAATATATTCTATTTATTTAAAACAATAAAAAGAAAGTTTATTAAAAACGAAAAGAGCTTTGAAAATAAATTCTAAGCTCTTTTTTTGTAGAAAAAAATTAGATAAAAAAACTGCCAAGACACAAATGAAAAGTGCTTGACAGTAAAAAAAATTATGTTGTAATGAACCTGGTTAGGGTTTGGGTTTTGATTTCTTTTTTCTTAGAATCCGTAAACTAAAGCAATTGAAGCTTGAGTGAAAGATTTTGTAGGAGCCATATCTGAATCAACAAATAAATCATCTTTACCAGAATCTAATCTTAATTCAGGTATAACTGTCAAACCACCAACTTTATAATTTCCTGATAAAGTAAACGCTGTTACTGACGTATCTCCTGATCCTTCTTTAAATTTAAAATACTCACCACGTAGTCCTAATCCAAAATTATCTGTAACTGCAATTGAAGGATATAATGCAATACCTGAATAACCTACATCTCCTTCATTTGAAAAATCAGCAGAGTTCAAACCTAATTTGAATTTTTCAGTCAATTGGAAAGTTGCAGTTAAGTCAATAATAGTTCCACTTACTGATCCATCCATGAAATTAAGATATGCACTAATTTTATCTGTTGGCATGAAAGACAATTGAGCACCTACAGCATTCAATCCTTTAAAATCATCCGCTTTATAGCTATTCCATGAATCATTGAAAGCACCTACCATTAAACCTACTTTGTCAGAAATCGCATAATTTGCTTTTACTCCTGCATTTTGGAATGGACCATTAGTAAACATATAAGAAGTTGAATAATGGAAATTAGCTAGCGGCGAAATCACTTCATAACCTACAAATGTTCCCATGTAACCTGCTGTAAAGCTTAATTTATCAGTAGCTGCATAAGAAACATACAAATTTTGAATGTGGAATGATTGTCCACCTACATCTGGAATAGATTGTTTTTCTCCTCTTGGTCCAAAAGAAACCTCACCTACGAAAGAAGTTTTACCTGTTGTTTTTTTCAAAGCGATATCAATCATACCTAATGACACTGAATTTTGATCTGTTGCAAAACTTGTAACTGGTCCACCACCTGCACCATTAGAATTTGAATATTTTGAAAAATCATATTTGTAGTAAACATCAGCAGAACCTGAAATTTCCAAAGGTTTGTCTTGTGCAAAAGTCACACTTCCTGTCAACGCTAAAGCTAAAATAAAAATTACTTTTTTCATGTTTAATTGTTTTGGTTATTTAAATTATTATTATACAAAAGACGATATTAACATATTATTCTCAGTATTTAATACATTTTTAACTTCTTTCTTGAGGCAAATGTATCAACTTTTAATCTCAGAAAAATAAAAAAACATAACTTTTTCCCTTTTTTGACGTCGAATTATCAAAAAACAGAAATAAATTAAAATTTAATACGTTTTTTCCATTTTTCGATATCAAAAACAAGAATATATTAACGACAAAAAACACCTAAACCCTTAAAAAAACATACCACATAAAGATAAAAACAATAAAAATAAACACAAAAACAACAAAAAAGCACAGTTAAAAACAAACAACCCCATAAAAAAAAGGGGGTATCTTGAAATTTAAAGATTTACAAGTTTGTTAAAAAACTAAATCTATACCAAACAAAAAACCTCCCAAAAAGTAGTCATGGTCGGAAGATTATTCTTCCGACTTTTTTTGTTATATAAGTCATATAAATCAATAATTAGATCCATAATTTTATGTGTTTATATTGCTTAAATGAATGAAATTTCTTATATTTATA
>NZ_JBBYHU010000056.1:0-8416 GCF_038289905.1 Flavobacterium flavipallidum
TCACACTATAAAAGAAAACCCCGTTTTTGACTCCTTTTGAGCAATTTCGGGGTTTGTTTCTTCTAATATAATACCTATTTTTATGAAAAACAATAGATTGAGGTATTATGAATATGCCTTTTTCTCTTGATATTACTTACTTTAAAATATTTGAAAGATTATTTTTATATATTTGAAATAAAATAATCTATAATAGTTATCATACCTAGGTAACAAAAAAAGGTGCCTTAGTTTGCTTTTATTAGAGATATATACAAGTTATCTACAACTTTTTATCCCACCCTCCGATTTGCACCTAAAGTGCCGTATTTATTGACTTTGTAGTTTTTATAAATGCAGAATAAAGCACAAAAAAGCAACAAAATACTTGTTTTGTTGTACCTATTGTTGTACCTTAGTACCACGTTGCACCCGAATGAAAACCTAGTATTTACAATACTTTCACCCCTTTGCATCGCTTTACAAATATAGTATAACATTTCTAAATTCACTGTATTATGGCATCGGTTAAACTAATTTTAAGAACGCATCAGGCAGACCAAACTGGACACAGCCCTTTGTACATCCGAATTATAAAAGATAGAAAAACGAAATTTATCACTGCTGGAGTTAAGCTTAAAGAAAATGAATGGGATAAAGTAAAGCAGAAAGTAAAAAAGAATCATGCAAACAGTGCCAGGATGAACGCCTCATTATCTCAAAAAATTGCAGATGCTGAAGCTCAGGTTGCGGATATGGAACGTAAAATAAAAACAGTATCCGTTAGAAAACTAAAAGAAGCTATCAAGGGAAAAGAAGTGCCAAACTTTTTCGAATATGCCTACAAACGATTAGAGAAAATCAAAAGTACCGTCTCCTACTCCACATACAAAGCTTACACTACCCAGATTAAAAAATTTGAAACCTACATGGGTACAAAGGATGTTTATTTTGATGATATTACAGTCGCGCTTTTAAACGACTATAAATTCCACTTAGGAAACACGCTGAATAATGGAGCAACGACACAACGTCTTTCAATAATTGTGCTCGGAACCATTTTTAGAGACGCTATTCGTGAAGAGGTAATTCCCGAAACGATGTTTCCTTTTAGCAAAATAACCCTCAAAATCAGTTCTTCTAAAAGATTATTTCTAAACAAAAAACAGATTGACGATTTAACTCAATTAAAGCTAATAGAAGGCAAAAAAGCAATGATGTGGAGGGATTTATTCCTTTTCTCAATTTATGCCGGAGGATTACGTTTTAGTGATGTTATCGAAATGCAATATGCTAATTACAATGAAGCAGAACATAAAATCCAAAAACACATCCGTAAAACTGGAAGAGTTCACCAGTTCAAAATTGGCAAAGTGGCTATTGATATTTTAGAAAAATACAAAAAAGTAAATGCCAATCACGATGATTTTATCTTTCCGGTTATAGTGAACAAAGAAGGCTATTTGAACAGCGAAGCAAAACGTTATTTTCAAACAGCTGCTTTCAATAAATTGGCAAATTGGCATCTAAAAAAAATGGGGACAAAAATAAAATTGCCTTTCGACCTTTCATTTCATTTATCAAGACACAGTTTTGCGACCAATGCTTTAAATAATGGAATGAGAATCGAGCATGTTTCAAAACTTATGGATCATCGCGACATAAGCACAACACAAGTCTATGCAAAAATCATCAGTGAAGAACTCGACAAGGCAGTTGACAACTATATTTTCTAAAAAAATCTACTTAAAGTATATTTTTAACACAAAAAATATACTTTAAGTATAGTAATCAAAATCGTACTAAAATATTAGCAAATATTTAAGAAATCCTTTGTGAAAGGATTTTTTTTTATTTCTAATTTAGCGCAAAAGAAGGAAGATTTTTTAAATGAAAAAGAATTGAAATAAAGAAGTAAGAAACTTGAAAACAAGCAGATTACAATTTAATACAAATTACAGTAGAGTATAAAAAATCCATTTCAAAACGTATGTTAAAATACAAAATATTCAATACGCCAGTATTTTATGGAACAACACATTCAAACAGCTTCGTTTGTAGAAATGATCGTAGCAAAACACGCTCAAACTTCCAATTCAGATTTTGACATTATACTTGATGATAAAGTTACTTTGCAAAACTATTGCAATGCTTTAATCAATAAAATTTTCGAACTTAAACAATCGGAATTTCCTTCATTTATAAACTATCAATCCAGTTTAGTTGAAGAACCTGTTCTTTGGCTTAACAAATTGGAAAAGCTAATAGCAAATAATGAAGCATTATTTACAGGAAAATGTGCTTTAAGTCGTTACAACAAACTCTTTTATCTTATTGAGAAAAAACGAAGCGATTTGCAATCTTCGAGCGTAAAAGATCCTAAAGCACACACACTAAAAAAACATATCAATGCAGAAAATGAAGACCGCTATTTTTCATTTTATGAACTTAAAAAGCTGTTGGACAAAACACCTTGTGATAATGAAAAAATACTATTGTTAACCAAAGAGAAACACGAATACAGACAATCAAATATCGAATTTATCAATCAAAAAATACCATTGTTTGACGAACAATGCAGCAAAGAGATTGAACAAATATATGAGCTTGGAAAGTTGAAATCTGAATTTGAAAAATCAAAACCAAACAATTGTAACAATCATAGTCATTTTAATAAAATCCAATTCAATTGCAATGTAAATCAGTTTGTTGATATTTTCTATCAATTACATAGAGAGTTGTTTTCGAATGGAAAACCAATTATTGACGGAAACATCAATGACATGGTTGCAATGATAGTACATTCATTCGTTGATAAAGATGGAAACGAAATAAGTCCCCAAACGGTTGAAACAATACTAAAACCATCAAGAGGCGACAAACGCCCGAAACCTCATAAAAGACTGGACATTGACAAACTCCTTTAAAACAAAATAGTCCCGAGGGACTATTTTGGGACTTTAGGACTTTTTTACACTTCCCACATTTGCACCATAACATTTAAAAAACTTTAAAAATGGATGCAATTATCTTCACAAAAGACCAGTTCACAGATCTAATGAGTAAATTAGACGCAATTCAAAGCCAACTATCTACCAAGGCTGACCCAAAAAAAGAAACTTTCCTGGACAATCAGGAATTCCTTCTTCTGATGAAAATTTCAAAACGTACTGCACAAACCTGGAGAGACGAAGGCAAAATTTCCTTTAGCCAAGTGGGTAACAAAATCTACTACAAACTTTCTGATGTTGAAAAACTCCTAACCGAGCATTACAACAAATCTTTCAAAGGAAGATAACATGAGCTGCTACAACGGAACTTCTGAAAGTTGCGAATACAAATTTGTCAATACGACTAAACTGCATACTAATAACTGAACACCGAACATTATCATTATGGTAACCATTTTCAAGAATTTCAACGAGGTTGTAGAACACAAAACAATTTTAACAATTTTAGAAGAAATCAAAACCGGAAAATACAGACACGCTATTGTTTATCTTCGAAAATCTTTGTCAGAAGAGAAACTAGAAGCCTATGAAAAAGCCAAAAAATCACTTCCTGCATTTACACCTTCAGCAAAATTTGTTGGAGGTCGTAAATTGGAATACTTGACGGAATATTCAAATTGTATTATTCTGGACATCGATAAATTAAGTACGGAAGATTTACAAAAGACAAAACAGACTGCTAATCAATCCAAATTCACTTTTGCCAGTTTCATTAGTCCATCTGGAAACGGATTGAAAATTCTAGTAAAAATAAACACTCCAAAAAACGAACACAAAGAAACATTCTTATTGGTCCAGGAGCATTATGAAAAATTATTAAACCTGGAAATTGATAAGTCCGGAAAAGACATAACCAGATTATGTTTTTATTCATCCGATGAAAATTTATATCTCAACGAGAATTCGAAAACCTTTATCACATCGAGCGCAGTCGAGATGCCACTTGTAAACGATTGTCACACTGAGCTTGTCGAAGTGTCTCAATCAACCGACAACAGCGAAGCCATCTATAACCATTGCATAAAGTTTACCGAAAAAAAAGTGCAATTTGCGAATGGTAGTCGAAACGTATTCGTACATCAATTGGCTTGTAACCTGAATAGAAAAGGTGTTTCGCTTCACGAAGCTTTAGGATATATCCTAACTGATTTTGGATATGATGAAAAAGAAGTAACACAAACAGTAAAAAGTGCCTACGGAAACAGTCACGAATTTGGTAAAAATGAAAAAATTGAAACTCCTAAAAAAGAAAAAGAAAAAAAAGATTTCTCAATAACTGATACTACTGATTATGACGATGAAGACAAACCTAAACCAACCCAAATTGACCGTTTAGAGTTGTTCTTATCAAACAAATATGTATTTCGTCATAACATAGTTTCTGGAAAATTAGAATTCCAATACTTCGGAAAAAAGAAGTGGAACGTAATGAATGATTTCATTGAAAATTCAATGCTTCGGGAGTGTTTAAAAGGTCGAATTAAAACAAATCTTTCTTCATTAAGAAACTTGCTTTATTCTGATTTTTGTGAGCTGTACAATCCATTTGAAGATTATTTTTTCAATTTGCCTACTTATGATGAAAAGACGGATTACATTAACGAATTAGCCAATACAATAACTACTACAAAACAAGAACTCTGGCAACAGTGTTTCAAAAAATGGTTAGTCGCAATGGTCGGATGTGTACTGGATGATAAAGTAATAAATCACACAGTAATTGTATTCAGTGGCAAACAAGGATTAGGAAAAACAACTTGGGTTGAAAAACTAGTTCCCAAACAATTGAAAGAATATTTATTTTCCGGAACTATAAACCCAAACAACAAAGATACTTTGGTTCAACTGGCGGAATGTATGTTAATTAATTTGGACGAACTTGAAAATCTAAACCGTTCAGAAATTGGATCACTAAAAGAAATCATTACAAAAACTCAAATCAGGATGCGAAAAGCTTATGGTCACAATAATGAAACAATGCCCAGACGGGCATCATTTGCAGGAAGTGTCAACACAGCCCAGTTTTTGAATGACAGTACAGGAAGCAGAAGGTTTCTTTGTTTTGAATTGGAAGGCATACAATACCAACACAATGTAGATATTAATATGGCTTTTTCCCAGGCTTTATATCTTTTCAAAAGTGGTTTTAGATTTTGGTTTGATCAGGAAGAAATTAAAAATATAACAGCCAATAATGAACAATACCAACTCCGAAACCCTGAAGAAGAATTGCTTTTAACTTGGTTTGAACCTTGCGAAAAGGAAAAAGCAAACGCATTTCTCAATGCTTCTCAAATCGCAGCCAAACTAGCCGACAGAGCTAAACTAAATGTAAACGACAGTACGATTAACAAATTGGGAAAAGCTTTAAAAAAACATAACTTCCTCCGTATTAAAAAAGAAGGCATCTATGTCTATGCAATTATTGAGAGAACCTACGAAGAAGTAGACAACAATAATAAAGTCGTATAAATTAGATATCCTAATAAAATCAAGATTTTCAGACTGCCGACTGCTACTGAATACTGCCTTCTGAATTCTGGGTAAGATGGGTAAGCAAAAAACGTTGAAACAATTTTCATTTTTTTATTAAACTAAAAATCGGGTAACATAAGACAATTACAATGCAAATCAGAACTAGTAGTGTTCTGATTTGCATTATTTTTAGCGGATAAATCCAAAACCTTTAAACTTAAAAAAAATAAATTTCTTTCGTTACAAAATTGCTTACCCTGCTTACCCTAAACCCACCTTGTTTTCTTTACACTTTTTCTTGTTTTTTGTTAATAAAAAATCAATATATTGCGATTTACCTTATATTTCATTCGTTTGCTTTGTTATATATTTACTACATTATGACAAAAAGCTATTTGAAGAGAAAACTTACTTACTTTTCTTTAAAGCAAGAAAGAAGTTGATACAGAAATAGATTTGAAATAAGTATTATATTACATCACAGCTAGTAGTAAAGTACAATTCAAAAACTATTTATATTATTTAAAAATAATTCAAATTTTTACCTAGAGAGAATATTTGATATGAATACAAATTATTTAGAATTTAACAATTGGGCAATTGATTACTATAAATATAGAAATTCATATTCAGCAATAGGGACTCTTGCTATTGAAGTAATTGAAATTGTAAATTATTGTAAAAAACACTCTTGTGATTTAAAATTTTCTGAAATTATTGAACAAGATTGGTCAAAATTACTGCAAAATGATAGTAATAATAATCCTAAATATTTTGGACTAATTGCAATGCAATGTTATGCTGCATCATTAATGGAAAATGATGATGATAATAATATTGGTGTCAATGATTATCAAACAAGATTTATCGAAGTTTCAGGAATTAGAAGTACCCAAGAATTGCAAATTAAATTCAGATCTGAATTTATGGGTATTCCAATTCAAGAAAAAATTTGGATTGAAGCTAAAAAATTTCTTTCGAGCATAAATATTAATATACATATTCCAAATCAATCAAATGGCGCTAATAGATATGTCAAATACCCTAAAAAGCAAGTTGTTTTAAATCAAGAAGATTTAAATGAATACTCTGATTTTTTTTTAATGGTTAAAGAAAAGAAGTATTTGAAGGACTTTCATTTGATGTATTTCGAAAATATTATAAAAATAACATTGCTAGATTTGAATTAAAAAGAAAAAACAACTTAAAAAATGATAGATCCCAAAATGAAAACAACATTAAATTAAAACAAATATTTGATTTTTATTGTTCTGAAAATTGGAAAGTTAAAACAGATTCGCTAGTTATTAATAAAAATAACATTGAAGAATCAAAATATATTCTTTATTACAACGAATTTGCAGAAACTAAAATTCAATTATATAATGACCAAAATAACTGTATAAGTTTTTGCGACTCAATGTTTCAAAAATCAAGAATAAAAGGAATTATTTTTTTTAAAAAATCTGACGAATATGAAAACGAATTTGATTCGGTTAACTATTTAGAAAATGGTGCTGAATATGTTTTGGTTGCAAATAATACTTCAAATCCAAACGACCTAAAAATAATAAAAGAATGTTTCGAAAGTATAACTTTTAATACCGAAAAGCGATATTTTTTTAGAGGTAAAATAGATGCAAATCGCTTACCTAAAGAATTCATAGAATTAATTAATGAACCATATCCTTTAAAATTAATGGGGGTGAAAATTTCTAGAAAAAATCAATATTTAATTAGTTTCCCTCCAAAAATCATCAATAATAAAAATTTAAATTACAGAGTATATCCTGAATACAATATAGATGATGTAAAAGTAGGCAAATATCAAATCAGAGTTCCTGGTTATAGTAATTTGAATTTTGAAATAATAAAAAATCCAAAACTTAAAGAAATTATACACCCTAAAGAGGTCGGATTAAAAATCAACAATTTAAACATTGTTAAAAACGAATATAATGTACAGGGATTACATTATTCTGAAAAACAACAATTAACAGAAGAAAGCTTGAATATTAATAACTGGATTAATATTCAAATAAGAAAAACAAAAATTGAAGCTTCAAATATTATACTAAAAGCACTAATACAGACTAATTATGGGAAATAGCATAACTAAATTATTTGCAATTATTTTAGAACGAAAAATGGTTAATGACAAGGAAAGTGGTGCTAATTGTAAAGTATATGTTTTAGAAGAAAATAACACTAAAAATAGCAATCAAGATTATATAAAATCAATTTTTCCTGAAAGCGGAGATGTTTTTTCAAGCCGTATTTTTATTGGCGAAAATTCTAGTCAATTACAAGAAGGCGATTTAATTGAAATTTCATTAGACGAAATAATCCCTAAAAAGGAATCTTCCAAAAGCACATACATTAAACATCAATCTGTTAAAAAAATAGGTTTTAAAACGATAGATATACCTATCAATTATACAAATAAAGGATATTTAGATATTGAAATGATTAAAGATTATTTTAATTCTACTTCTCTAGAAACAGATAAACTTGGTAAATTTTATTTATCAGATAGTCAATATTTATTTGGTCCATTCAAAATTGAAAATTCTTCTATTACTGTAACTGGTAAGTCAGTTTCTAAATTTGATTTTAATATTGATGAATTGATAGATGTAGAAGATTGTAAATATTCGTATATTTTAGAAGAACCAAAAAAGAAAGTTGCCGAAATAGACTGCATGTCTAAAATTCAAGTTTTAGAGCATTTAAAAGAAACGTTAAAGAGTTTTCAAAATATTAATGCAGAAGTAAATAGTATTAGAGAGTTAAAAAAAGCTGTCATAAAAAATAATGCAGGGAGTGAAGGTAGTCATGGTCGGAAGAAATTCTGGCCATTTTTTTTATGTTTTAAATACTTTATCAGGATTTCCACCTGCGAATATTATCAAAATCGCTGTAATCATATCTCTAAGTTCCATTGCGATTCT
>NZ_JBBYHU010000057.1:0-7898 GCF_038289905.1 Flavobacterium flavipallidum
TTTTTAGCCGAAACTATATCTTGAAAAATCTCAAAAAGCAAAAATGACCGATAATGGATATCTAAAATCGGTCATTTTCTTTAATTTTTATTCAAAAGATAGATTACTTCTGAATGTGCCTATAGAAAGCTGCAACTGATGTTGTAGCTTTTTTTGTTTTTCACCACTATCCAGATAGCTATCGGGACACAGATTTTTACAAATTAATTTTAACCATTAAGGCATTAAGTTTAGTTAAGAATTTTTGTAATTCTTTCCGAAAAACTTTGCTTTATCTTCGGCTAAACAAAACCTTAATTCCCTAAATCTCTTAATGGTTTAAAATAAAAAACCGCAAATTCACATTAAAATCTGTGAATCTGCGGTAAATATTCTTAGTACGCTTTGCGAAAAAACTTAGTTTCCTTTGTGGTTAAACAAAAGTCTTAGCAAAATTCGTTATAAGCATCTTGTAAGTTCTCAGCAATCATTTCAGCTGGACGACCTTCAATGTGATGACGCTCTAACATGTGAACCAATTCTCCGTTTTTGAACAATGCCATAGATGGTGAAGATGGAGGAAAAGGGAACATATGTTGTCTGGCAGCATCAACAGCTTCTTTGTCAACGCCTGCAAAAACAGTGATTAAATGATCCGGTTTTTTAGCACCTTCTAAACTCATTTTTGCTCCCGGACGTGCATTTCTTGCAGCACAACCACAAACTGAGTTTACAACTACTAATGTTGTTCCTTCAGCTTTGATAGCGTTGTCTACGTCTTGTGCACTGTGTAAATCTTGAAAACCGGCTGCTGTTAATTCAGCCTGCATTGGAAGTACCATTTCTTGTGGATACATATCTTCTGTGTTTTATAGTTATAATTTTCGAATACGCAAAGTTACGAAGAATCTAACGAACTCTATGACTTGGATTATAAAGTTTTGTTATAGTTTGATAGATGTTACGAGCTTGTTAATTACTTTTTAAGTCTATTTATAAATTCATCAAAATTATCCCTTTAGGGTTAGGGAAAATAAATTTGATTATTTTATAAATAACGACCGGAACGGAATAATGCTTTTATAAAAAGCAATTTTGGACATTTTAAAATCACTTTTATATCTTCTTTCAGAGAAGTTTCTTCATCCAAAAATTTAAAAATTAATGCCGGATTTCCTTTTTTAAATATCGAAGAAAAAATACGGGAGCCCAACTCGTTTTGACGGTCTAAAATATCTAACAAAAGCAAATCGTAAAACCAGAATTTGTTTTTGCGGTGGAATTTTCTAAAATCGGTTTCCTTTTGTAAAAAAGAAATTAATCGTGTCGAATATTTATCGGAATTTTTAAAAGTATAACCCGTGCTGGCTTTGGTCCATCCGCCGGTAGTGCCTATATTGAGTACTCTTTTGGTGTTTTTTTTCCAAAATGGATAACAAGTCATTGGGATGCTACCCTGTTCTTTTTCGATGATTTTGTAATCAGCTATTCCGAGTTTTTGTAGGTAGCTAACTATCTCGGTTTCGTATTCCTCTTTTGCTAATAGCGTATGGGAAAACAAGGTGTATTCCAATAAAGCTTCGGTGCTAGAGCTTGGCAACACATACATAAAACGGGTATTACCTTTTTGAGTTACCGAAAAATCCATAAAAGTAGCTTGTTCCGGATTGAAAATTGCGTCTTCAGTTTTTATACGCCAACCAATAAAATGTTGCTGTAAAACCGGATATTTAGTCTGGTTTGTTACAGCAGCTTTGTTGTAAATGCTGTTAAAAACTTGGTCACAAGTGAATGCTTCTTTTTCTGTAGCAACATAAACATGAGTATCTAATTCGTTGATGTTTGTTACCTTTTCATTTAGAAAAGTGATGTTTTGGTGTTTGGAAATCAATTCAAAAACCAGATGATAAAAATCCAATCCCTGAATTTTGCAATATTGATAAGGAGCTAAATCTAAATTGCGTTTGAAATTTTGATTGGCAAACAAAGCCGAATCCCATTTTTGAGCAATTACTTCTTCCCAAATACTTTGTTCTTTTTTCCAAAAACACCAAGTTCTGTCATTCGATTTTTTTGGATTTTCATCCAAAAGTAAAATGCTTTTATCTTCAAATTTTCCAGATTGCAGCATTTTGTACACCGTCATTAAAGCGGCTAAACCGGATCCGGTAAAAATATAATGATAGTGTTTCATGGATTTGGGAACGATTTCTTCTCAAAAATAGCTAATTCCAGTGTTTTTTTCAGTATTGAAATTAGTTCTTTCGTTTTTAAGTAAGATTGTTTTTGAAGCAAAATACTATTTTTTTTGTCCAGAATTGTAATTGTGGGGTAGCTAACCTCGTTGTTTAGAGTTGCTAAGGCTGTAGCCAATTCGTGAATTCCTGTATTTTGACCATTAGGGAGGTATTTAAAAGTATGATTTTCATAGCTAATATCTGTTTTGGTTTCGGCATCTAATGGGACAAAATAAAAGTTGTCATTGAGTATGGAGATAATTTCAGGATTTTTAAAAGTGGAATTCTCCATCATTTTGCAGTATTTACACCAATTGGTATGAATGAAAACGACAATAGGTTTTGGGTTTTCTTTGGTTAATTGGACTGCTTCCTCAAAAGTATATGATTTCAGTTGGGCAAAACCCGAAGGAATTGTCCAAAAGAAAATTAGTACTATGAAGATTCGTTTTTTCATTTTTATTTTAAGGTATATCTCAAGCCAAAGAAACTTCGGATACCCTGATTCGGGCCATAAACGTAGCCGGGATCAAAAGTTAAAGCATAAGGATTGTCTGTTGTGTCGACTACCTGGCTATTTGGGATAAAATTTCCTTTTTGTCCATAATTTTCAGGGTCATTAGTATTACCGTTGGAGATTTTTACATTATCATCAAAAGGATCGTTGGCTCTGGCTATGATAAACGGGTTTCCTTTGTTAGGAGTCCAATTCAACAGGTTTTTTACGCCGGCATAGATTTCGATATTTTTAATTTTATTGAAGGTAAATTGAATATTTTGAATGCTCCAGGTAGGAGAGTGATCTTTTCTTGGGTCTAAATCTCCCAATGTTGGTAAACGCATCGGTCCGTATATGTTTCCGGTGTAATCAATGTCCAAGAACCATTTTTTTAAGCGATAGGAAATTGCCCAGGTTCCGGTGAATTTTTCCGTTAACATTTGACGGGTTTTAATTCCGTCTTCGGTTTTGGAAACATCCATGTAAGTTGCTCCTAAAATAAGTTTCAAACCAGAATTGAACACCATATCGATATTGGTACTAATTCCTTTAGTAACCGCATAACCATTTAAATTTTTATAAATAATCTGATTTGGATTACTGTCATAATCCGGAATAATGGAATTGGTAAAATAAGTATACCAGGTTGTGGTTTCCAGTCCGATGAAATTGCCGTTGCCTACATACATTTTTCTCAAATAGTTCAAATTAGCATTATAGGAACGTTCTGGTTTTAAGGCTTCTAATACGATTACATCGCGCGATCCGGTCAATGCAGCGTGTTCTTCGGTAAAAAGATTCACGATTCTAAAACCGGTTCCGGTATTGAATCTTAAAATGTTATTATCATTGATTTTTAATTTGTAGGCCAATCTCGGTGTAAAGATACTGCCGTGATTTTTATTGTAGTCGTATCGCGCTCCAAGTAAAATTTTGTGGTTTTCAGTCAATGAGATTTCGTCCTGAATAAACAAACTGGGAATCCAGTTAATGTCTTTTTCAACGGTTGCGGGGCTGTTGTCATTATAAAATTGGTAGCGCAATGCTGTTCCAAAAAGCAAATCATGCGTGTTTACTTTTTTGTCCCAGGTGAGTTGCCCAAAACCGATGCGCTGTTGTGCCAGATAAGGAGTGTTTCCGTAAACGGAATTTTGATCATGGTCGGTGTAGGAGAAGGAAAATAACATTTTCTCTTTGATAGGCAATTCATAGGCACCTAGTAATTCCCAGCGTTTGGTATAAATACTTTCTCCGTATATTTCGTCTCCGCCGCGGTATTTCTTTTCCCATTGCATTTCGCCTCCCCAACGGTCTTCGTAAAAAAATCGTCCCGCCATGGAGAAGAGTTTGTTGTTTTTTCTATTGAAATTCCATTTTTGAAACACCGAAATTCGATCCTGAAGTGTTACATCAGTAAAATTATCATGATTGTTATCTATTGGGTTACTGTAATTAAAATAATTTACCCCTGTTAGTACAGAAGCTGCTTTACCGATGTTTCCTTTGAAACCTAAGTCGGCATTGAGTTCGCCCCAGCTATTAGTAAAGGCATCTGCCGAAAAAACGGGCGCATTTTTAGGGTTTTTGGTGATTATGTTTATCAATCCTCCTACAGCTTCACTTCCATAAAGCGATGAAGCGGGACCTTTTACGATTTCGATACGTTCTAATAATGAATTTGGAATTCCTGATAAACCATAAACCGTCGATAGCCCACTGACAATGGGCATTCCGTCAATCAAAACCAATGTGTAAGGTCCTTCTAATCCGTTAATGTGGATATCTCCTGTATTACATACGTTGCAGTTGAGTTGCGGGCGAACGCCGTTTACATTTTGAAGTGCTTCAAAAATATTGGCTGTTGGGTTTTTTTTGAAAAAGCCAGGTTTGTACACTTCAACCGGAACAGAACTTTCCAGTCGATTTACGGGTTTAAGTGTTCCAGTAACGACTACTTCATCCAAAGTGTTGTTTTCTTTTAAATCAAAATTGATTATGACAGTAGTAGTTTCAGAGATTGTAATTTTTTTACTTTGACTTTTTAAACCGGTATAGCTGGCTGTAATTATATACGTCCCGGGAGAAAGTTGAGGTATTGTGTATTGACCTTCTTCATTACTTAATGTTGCTTTTTTATTTTCTTTCAAATAGATATTGGCAGAATGAAGTGGTTCACCTTCTGAGGAAATGCTTCCCTTTAAGGTAGCTTGCGCAAAAGAAAGGGCGTTAAATAGAATACAAAAGATAATAATTAGGTTTTTCACAACTATATTTTAGATTAGTTTATTTTAATTTTTAGACAAATCTAAAAATTATATTTTAACTAACAAAAAAATATAATTACATTTGCCTTAATCATTTAAAATACAATATGGGAAAGTCACTTGAAGAAGTACATCAGTCGGTTTTAACACAGGATAAAAAATCAGTTTTTAAAAAGATATTGGCTTTTTTTGGGCCTGCCTATTTGATTAGTGTGGGTTATATGGATCCAGGAAACTGGGCTACTGATATTGCCGGCGGAAGTCAGTTTGGGTATTCCTTGCTTTGGGTTTTATTGATGAGTAATATGATGGCTTTGTTGTTGCAAAGTTTAAGTGCCCGTTTGGGAATTGTAACCCAGCGTGATTTGGCTCAGGCTTCTCGTGAAACCTATTCTCCTTTTATCAATTATATTCTGTATTTTTTGGCGGAGATTGCCATTGCTGCCTGTGATTTAGCTGAGGTTTTAGGGATGGCAATCGGGATTAATCTATTATTTGGTATTCCATTGATTGAAGGGGTTTTAATCACAGTTTTAGATACTTTTTTATTATTGTTTTTGATTAATAAAGGAATCCGAAAAATGGAAGCTTTCATAATTACTTTAGTTAGTGTGATTGGAGTTTCTTTTGTTTTCGAAATGATTTTTGCCCAGCCAGAAATGGATAAAGTAGTTTTAGGACTAATTCCATCGATGCCTACAGATACGGCTCTGTACATTGCCATTGGGATAATTGGTGCTACGGTAATGCCTCACAATTTATATTTACATTCTTCTTTAGTACAAACTCGAAAGTTTGACCGTACGCCAGCAGGAATAAAACAGGCTTTGAAGTATAATTTTATTGACTCGACTATTGCATTGAATCTGGCATTCTTTGTCAATGCGGCGATTTTAATTTTAGCTGCAGCTACATTTTATAAAAGCGGAATGCATGAAGTGGCCGAAATTCAGGATGCGCATAAGTTTCTACAGCCTTTATTGGGAACTAAGTGGGCGCCTATTTTGTTTGCTGTGGCCTTGATTGCAGCTGGTCAAAGTTCGACGGTTACCGGAACTTTGGCGGGACAAATTGTAATGGAGGGATATTTGAATTTACGAATCCAACCATGGGTACGTCGTATTTTAACCCGATTGATAGCGATAGTTCCGGCGGTTATTGTAATCAGTATTTTTGGCGAAGAAGTTACAGGCGAGCTGTTGATTTTTAGCCAGGTGGTTTTGAGTTTACAATTAGGATTTGCGATTATTCCACTGATTCATTTTGTGAGTGATGCGCAAAAAATGAATGGTTTTCATATTGGAAAAATAACCCAAATAGCTTCCTGGATTATAGCAACCATTATTGTTTCGCTAAATGCAAAATTGGTTTTTGATGAAATTCAGGGTTGGCTGGAAGCATCCCAAAATCCTATTATTTTGTGGTTAACTGTTGTTCCATTGGCTTTTGGCTTTTTAGTTTTGTTGCTTTACATTGTGTTCAAACCTTTTATAACAAAAACCAGAATTGCTTTTCACAATCATTCGCCACATCATTTGAAACTTCATTTTTCCAAATCAGAAAGTTATACCAAAAAGAATATTGCGGTTTCGGTTGATTTTTCTTCGGCCGATGAAATTGCCTTGAATAGTGCTTTTGAATTAGGTGGAATTGAAGCCAATTATACTTTAATTCACGTAGTAGAAACTGTTGGAGCCATGGTTTATGGAGAACATATTGACGACCACGAAACTTTAGTTGATGAAAAATTATTAAAAGAATACCAAGAAATACTTTCTAAAAACGGTTTTAAAGTAAATGTCAAGTTAGGTTTTGGAAAACCCACAAAAGTAATTCCTAGAGAAGTGAATAGTGGTGGTTTTGATATTTTGGTAATGGGGACACACGGACATACCGGTTTCAAAGATTTAGTTTTTGGAACTACGGTAGATAAATTAAGGCATAAAATATCGATACCTTTGTTGATTGTTAAAAAATAAAAGTATTAAGTAAGTTGTATCAAGTATTAAGATTTTAATCTCAGATACCTAAAATCTACAACCTAAAATTTGTAATTCAATGACTTTTTCAGAAGAAAATTACCTTAAAGCAATATATCATTTAACTGTAGTTTCGACTTCGGGTGTAAGTACTAATGCCATTGCCGAAGTGATGGAAACCAAAGCTTCATCAGTAACAGATATGTTGAAGAAACTGTCTGAAAAAGACTTGGTTAATTATAAAAAATATCAGGGGGTTAGCCTTACCGAAAAAGGAAAATTAGAAGCTAAAATGATCGTTAGAAAACATCGTTTATGGGAAGTTTTCTTAGTGGAAAAATTAGGTTTTTCCTGGGATGAGGTTCATGATATTGCCGAACAATTGGAGCATATAAAATCAGAAAAACTGATTAATAAATTGGATGATTTTTTAGGAAATCCAACCGAAGATCCTCATGGAGATCCTATCCCGAATGCTCAGGGACAGCTGCCAAAAATGGATAAACAATTACTTTCGGAGTTGTCAGAAGGTCAGAAAGGTATTTGCGTAGGGGTAAAAGATACTTCTTCGGAGTTTTTAAAATATTTAGATAAACAAGGAGTTGCTTTAGGTTCAACCATTGAAATTATTGGGAAAGAAACTTTCGATTTGTCACTTCGAATAAAAGTTGACGAAAACCACCTGAATATTTCGAATAAGATTGCCAGTAATCTTTTTGTGAAACTGAGTTAGTAAAATTAATGTCAGTTCGAGCGCAGTCGAGAACATTCTAGTAATAAATATTAATCCCTCGACTCCGCTCAGGAAGACAGTTTGAAAAGGCATATTCATAATACCTCAATCTATTGTTTTTCATAAAAATAGGTATTATATTAGAAGAAACAAACCCCGAAATTGCTCAAAAGGAGTCAAAAACGGGGTTTTCTTTTATAGTGTGAT
>NZ_JBBYHU010000058.1:0-6830 GCF_038289905.1 Flavobacterium flavipallidum
TTGCTTGATGCTTTTTTAAAACTTCATTTACACATCGAAGTTTAAAATCATAACCATACTTGACTTTTCTTTCCATAAAAATACCCCCAAATAGTGTCTAACTTTTTGGGGGCAGTGCAAACTTTGAGACGGCTTTTTCATTAGAATAGTATAATTAACAAAAATTTACCTTTGGTCATAAATTAGTTTAGTAGAAATGGAGTAATTTTATTTACAAATCAACTTTTAATGAAATTACACTTCTCTATCCTATTCTTTTCCATAATAAGTACGCTTAGCTTTTCCCAAAACCACAAATTACTTCGCGGAAAAGTACTATCGGATAATTTTTTATTGCAAAATGTGGAAGTAATCAATAAGAATACTGAAACAGTCACCAAAACCAATGAAAAAGGCGAATTTATTCTGACTGCAGCTATCAACGACAGCATTTTATTTTACGACAAAAATTATCATTTAAAAGGTCTAAAACTGAGTCTCGAGGACTTAGAAAACAATAATATCATTGTTTCTATTGAACAAAAACCAGAAGAACTCAAAGAAGTAAAAATCCATAAAGTAAGTGTTGACTGGGAATTTGACAAAAAATGGGAACAACTTAAAAGAGACGAAGTGGCCGTTTACCGACAATCCAAACAATTAAAAAATCCAGGAGTTTATGACGGAACGATAACTAACGGAATGGATTTTGTAAAAATTGGCAAAATGCTTTTTGGTGACAAACTAAAAAGAAAAAAATCCGCGACTTCAACGATAGAATTTAAAGATGTAGTTACAAACAATTTCGACGAAAACTTCTTTATCGAAACTTTGAAATTGAAAAAAACTGAAATTGATTCTTTTCTAACTTTTTGTAATTTCGATCCAGAATCTAAAAAGAACATCGCAGAAAATTCTAATGCCCTTGAGTTGATGGATTACTTATATCAAAAAAGTTTTGAATACAAAAAATTAAACGCAGCCGAATAATTATCAAAGATGAACAATGTAGATGAATACATCCATTCACTTTCGGAGGAAACTCAAAAAATAGCTCAGCAAATTAGATGTATTATCCTTAATACAGCTCCTGATTGCGATGAAAGCATTTCATATGGTATGCCAGCTTATAAAACTTTTGGAAAACCTTTGATTTATTTAGCGGCATATAAAAATCATATTGGCTTGTATGCGACACCTTCAGGACATTCTCATTTTTCAAAGGAATTAGCAAATTATAAACAAGGCAAAGGTTCTGTTCAGTTTCCGCTCAACTCCCCTATTCCCTATGAACTTATCAAACAAATAGTTGCTTTTCGGCTAAAAGAAAATGAAACCAATCACGAAAAATAACAACACTGTTTCACTTAGAGATATTTGAATTTTGCTAATGAATTTCTATCGATTCAACCACCAAATACTGGCATTCAAAACCGCTGCAAAAGAAACCCAAGCCAAATAAGGCAACATCAAATAAGCAGCTCTTTTATTGATCTTACTAAACTGAAAATAGGTTTCGTAAATCATCAACCATAACAATATTATCTCTAAATCTGCTAACATGGGGTTGTGTAATCCAAAAAACAAATAAGACCAAATCGCATTTAGTGTCAACTGAATAATAAAAAACACCAACGCTTTTTTAACAGCTTCTTTATCAAAAGCATATCGATTCCAAACTAAGCCCGCTCCTACTCCCATCATAATATAGAGCAATGTCCAGACCGGAGCAAAAACCCAATTAGGTGGATTAAAAAAAGGTTTTTCTAAAGTAGGATACCAATCTATTATAGCTGAACGGGTCACAATTCCTGAAAAATAACCTACTGCGAGACAAGTAACCACAGCTATAAGGATTTTTATAATTTTATTCATTTTCGCAATTCTTTTTGACAAAAATAAGAAATCAGAACACTTTTCAGCCTAAACAACATTAATTAAAAACACTAATTATTTCAGTGTAAACGAATAAAAATCTGCTAATCTGCAAATAGAAAAAAGTATCTTTGCGACAAATTTTAGTATTCATGTTTACAGCAAACGATTTTATTCCTTCATCCTATTCTCAAACTATCGAAAACGGTTCTTTTGAATGGAGTGCTCCCAGCAATATTGCACTGGTAAAATATTGGGGAAAAAAAGCCAATCAAATTCCGGCAAACCCTTCTATAAGTTTCACTTTGAAGAATTGCAAAACGATAACCAAATTAGCTTTTGAGAAAAAAAACATCTCGACTTCGCTCGATGTGACACATGAATTCTCTTTTGATCTATTATTTGAAGGGAAACCCAAAGAAGATTTCAAACCAAAAATTCAAAAATTCTTTGAACGAATCGAACAATATTTGCCTTTCTTGAAAGACTATCATTTTACGATTGACACTCAAAATACGTTCCCGCACAGCTCCGGAATTGCTTCTTCTGCCTCTGGAATGGCAGCTTTAGCCATGAATTTAATGAGTTTAGAAAAAGCATTACATCCTGAAATGACAGAAGATTACTTTTACCAAAAAGCTTCTTTTTTAGCACGATTAGGTTCCGGAAGTGCCTGCCGAAGTGTAAAAGGTGAAGTTGTTGCCTGGGGGCAACAAGCTAATATCAATGGAACTTCGGACGAATTCGGAATTGAATTTCCTTATACGATTCATGATAATTTCAAAAATTATCAGGATACTATTTTATTGGTTGACAAAGGCGAGAAACAAGTTTCTAGTACCGTTGGGCACGACTTAATGCACAACCATCCTTTTGCCGAAAGACGATTTGCACAAGCACATGAAAACTTAGACAAATTAATCAGCATTTTTGAAAATGGAAATCTGGAAGCATTTATCGAAATTATAGAAAGCGAAGCTTTGACCCTACATGCCATGATGATGACTTCGATGCCTTATTTCATCCTGATGAAACCTAACACTCTGGAGATTATCAATAAGATTTGGAACTTTAGAAAAGAAACTAAAATTCCGATTTGTTTTACACTGGATGCAGGTGCTAACGTACATGTTTTATATCCTCAAAATGTAATAGAAAAAGTATTGCAATTTATTCAGAAAGAATTAATTGGCTATTGTCAAAATGCGCAGTACATTTGTGATGAAATTGGAATGGGTGCTATGCAATTGTAATTTTTGTATCTTTAATAAAATTTTAGATTATGGATATTCAATTAGAAAAACTAGAACTGATAAAATTATTGGTAGAAACCAATGATGAATCAATTATTGCTTCTATAAAAAATATTCTAAATCCAAAGAAAAAAGACTGGTGGAACGAATTATCAGAAGAACAACAAAATATAATAAACGAATCTTTGTCTGAATATGAAAAAGGTGAATTTTCTTCTTTTGATGATTTTATAAAGCCACATCTTTAAAATGAAAAGAGAAGTAGTAATTACTCCAAGAGCTAAATTGAATTTGAACAAATTTTCAATTATTTAGATGCAAAATGGGTAAAGAAATAAAAAGTAAATTTTCAAATAAAATTAATGAGGTAGTCAAGTTAATCATAGAAAATCCAGAATTATTTCCTATTTCGAACACAAATAAAAAAATTAGAAAAGTGGTGATAAGTAAACAAAGTAGTTTGTTTTATCATTTTAATAAAAAACATATTGTCATCGTTTCGCTTTTTGATACCAGACAAAACCCAAATAAATTAAACGACATAGAATAACATTATGAAAGGACCTTTATTTTATTCAAAAATATTACTCTTTGGAGAATACGGAATTATTCGTGATTCTAAAGGTTTATCTATTCCATATAATTTTTATAATGGAGCTTTGAAAAAAGATGAAAATCCTTCGGCAGAAGCAATTGCTTCTAATGCCAGTTTGAAACGTTTTGCAACTTATCTAGAATCATTGGAAGCCGAAAAAACAAATTTGGTTACTTTTGATTTAGCTACTTTAAACAACGATGTTGCAACCGGAATGTACTTTGATTCCAGCATTCCACAAGGTTATGGTGTAGGAAGTAGCGGCGCTTTAGTTGCTGCTATCTATGATAAATATGCTCAAAACAAAATCACCGTTTTAGAAAATCTAACTCGTGAAAAATTACTAGAGTTAAAAAATATATTTTCTCAAATGGAAAGCTTTTTCCACGGAAAAAGTTCCGGCTTGGATCCTTTGAACAGTTATTTGAGTATTCCGATTTTAATTAATTCCAAAGATCACATTGAAGCAACAGGAATTCCATCACAAAGTTTTGATGGGAAAGCGGCTGTTTTCCTTTTAGATTCGGGTATTATTGGAGAAACAGCACCAATGATTAACATTTTTATGGAAAACCTGAAAGACAAAGGATTCCGTGCTATGCTAAAAAATCAATTTGTAAAATATACTGATGCCTGTGTTGAAAATTTCCTTGGTGGCGATATGAAATCTTTATTTTCAAACACCAAAAAACTTTCCCGTGTCGTTTTGAATCATTTCAAACCAATGATTCCGGAGCAGTTTCATGAAATTTGGCAAAAAGGAATTGAAACTAACGATTACTATTTAAAACTTTGCGGATCAGGCGGTGGCGGTTACATTTTAGGCTTCACTGAAGATTTAGAACGTGCTAAAACTTCGTTAAAAGACTACAAACTGGAAGTAGTTTACCAATTTTAAAGCTATATTTATTGGGCAACCATTATAACTGTCTAAAATGTTTAGTAGAAAACACAAACTTTTAGCGTTAAAAATCATCAGTTTGTTCTCTGTAGTTAGAGGTTATAACATTCCTATAATTATTTTAGCGCAATATTTATCGGCTATATTTATATTGGCACCTGAGATTAGAGCTTTAGATATATTATTAGATTCACATCTATTTTTAATCGTTTTTGCCTCTTCACTAAGTATTGCATCGGGCTATATTATTAATAATTTTTACGACAGTAAAAAGGATTTAATCAATCGCCCTACTAAATCCATGCTGGATCGCCTGGTGAGCCAAAGCACAAAGCTTAAAACTTATTTCACCTTAAATTTCATTGTTGCTATTATTGCCTGGTTTATTTCCTGGCGGGCCTTACTGTTTTTTTCAGTTTATATTTTCCTAATTTGGTTTTACTCTCACAAAATCAAAAAATACCCTTTGATTGGAAATTTAATGGCTTCTTTAATGGCCGTATTACCTTTTTTTGCCATCTTATTGTATTATTATACAAAACTGCCACTTTATGAAATCGAAAACTATAAAGGGCAATTTGCGGTTATTTTTGCACATGCTACCTTCCTCTTTCTTTTATTATTGATACGTGAAATGATCAAAGATTTGGAAAATATAAAAGGAGATATTGCCGATAATTATCAAACCATCCCTGTGCGCTATGGAGAAACTACATCTAAGAGAATCATCAGTATTTTAACGAGTTTGACACTTTTACCTATTTATATTTTAATCGAAATTTATGATGTGGGCTATATGGATATCTACTTTTATTCAAGTATGATAATCCTTATTTTATGTACAGTTTATTTATGGAAATCAAATACTAAAACGCAATTTATTTTACTCCATAATGTGCTGAAATTTTTAATTGTTTCGGGGGTTTTCTGCATCATTTTGATAGACCCAAGTGTCCTTTTGCATGGCAAAAAAATATTACTTTCATTTTAACATAAAACCCTAAAAGGTTTGTAATTACATCTTAATTGATAATAATTCGCTTTTATCAATTAGCAAACATATAAATACTATCTTTGCAAAAATTATCTAAACATGAATAATAAGGAAGGCAATAACAAAAGAGGCGGTTCAAGACCAAATAGTTCAAGACCAAACTCTAACAAGCCAAAGGCTGCTTTGCCAAAAAGAGCACAAGGACCTAAAAAATCAAAATTCAGTGCAAACAACACTGAAGAAGCTGCTCAAAAACCAGGAAAAAAACCAAATCCGGTTGCTAAAAGACCTAAAGCAAAAGACGAAATTCGTTTGAATAAATACATATCTAATTCAGGCGTTTGTTCTCGTCGTGACGCAGATATTTACATCCAGTCAGGAAATGTTAAAGTAAATGGTGTTGCCGTTACTGAGATGGGCTATTTAGTAAAACCTGGTGATGTAGTTAACTTTGACGGAGTAACCTTAACTCCTGAAAAGAAAGTGTATATCTTATTGAACAAACCTAAAAACTTTACCACAGCTCTTGACGAAGGTCAGGAATACCGTAATGTTTTAGAATTAGTAAAAGGCTCTACTACGGCTAAAATTGCTGCTGTAGGAAGAATGGACAAAAACACTACCGGACTTTTATTATTTACTAATGACACCGATTTGATTCGTAAATTCTCACTTCCAAATCAAAAGTCGTCTAAAATATATCAGGTTACCTTAGACAAAAATTTAAAGTTTGAAGACTTAGAAAAAATAAGCAAAGGTTTGTTTATTGACGGTCACCGTGTTTTTGTGGAAGAAGTAAGTTATATTGAAGGAGAAGCTAAATCTGAAATTGGTTTGAAACTAAAAACTTCAAACATTAAGGTAGTACGTAATATTTTTGAACATTTAGAATATGATGTCTTAAAAATTGACCGTGTTGCCTTTGCTGGGTTGACCAAAAAGAATTTACCTCGAGGCAACTGGCGTTTACTTACCGAACAGGAAATTATCAATATTAAAAACTTTTAAGTTTTAAAATAATTTTAAAAAAAAGCCGCTTCAGTCATCAATTTCTGAAGCGGTTTTATTTGATACAAATTATCTCAACTAAGCATAAAAAAACCGTCCTAAAAATTAGACTGCACCCAAAAGTTTAGACGAATTTATAATTAAATTTGATAATAATGAGCTCGATATTGTATCGGGCTCATTCCTTTTAGATTAAGTTTTATTCTCTCATTATTATAGTAATCT
>NZ_JBBYHU010000059.1:0-3393 GCF_038289905.1 Flavobacterium flavipallidum
GGGTTTTCAAAGAAAGGCGACGACATACTCTCCCACAAACTGCAGTACCATCTGCGCAGGCGGGCTTAACTTCTCTGTTCGGGATGGGAAGAGGTGAGCCCCGCCGCAATAACCACCTTAAGGCTGTTAGTTGCTTGGGCAACTTTCAATTGGTAATTAATCAATTATTAATTATCTCTTGAACAATATCTTAACATACTGAGATAAAGAAATCAAATTGTAATCTCGAGCGTAGTCGAGAGAAGAAAGTTTGCTGTCCCAGTTTGCACTGGGACAAGCGAATGTACATAAGCTTACAGGTTATTAGTACTACTCGGCTATGACATTACTGCCTTTACACCTATAGCCTATCAACGTGGTCATCTCCCACGACCTTTAAAAGAAATCTCATCTTGTGGTGGGTTTCGCGCTTATATGCTTTCAGCGCTTATCCCTTCCCAACGTAGCTACTCTGCAGTGCCACTGGCGTGACAACAGATACACTAGAGGTTAGTCCAATTCGGTCCTCTCGTACTAGAATCAGATCCACTCAAATTTCTAACGCCCACAGTAGATAGAGACCGAACTGTCTCACGACGTTCTGAACCCAGCTCGCGTGCCACTTTAATGGGCGAACAGCCCAACCCTTGGGACCTTCTCCAGCCCCAGGATGTGACGAGCCGACATCGAGGTGCCAAACCCCCCCGTCGATATGAGCTCTTGGGGGAGATCAGCCTGTTATCCCCGGCGTACCTTTTATCCTTTGAGCGATGGCCCTTCCATGCGGAACCACCGGATCACTATGCTCTACTTTCGTACCTGATCGACCTGTATGTCTCTCAGTCAAGCTCCCTTATGCCATTGCACTCTTCGCACGGTTACCAAGCGTACTGAGGGAACCTTTAGAAGCCTCCGTTACTCTTTTGGAGGCGACCACCCCAGTCAAACTACCCACCAAGCAATGTCCTCCTTAACAGGAGTTAGGCCTCAGATAAACAAAGGGTTGTATTTCAACAATGACTCCACAACGCCTGGCGACGCCACTTCACAGTCTCCAACCTATCCTACACATCATTTATCCAAGGTCAATACTAAGCTATAGTAAAGGTGCACAGGGTCTTTTCGTCCCACTGCGGGTAAACGGCATCTTCACCGTTACTACAATTTCACCGAGCTCATGGCTGAGACAGTGTCCAGATCGTTACACCATTCGTGCAGGTCGGAACTTACCCGACAAGGAATTTCGCTACCTTAGGACCGTTATAGTTACGGCCGCCGTTTACTGGGGCTTCAATTCAATGCTTCTCCGAAGATAACATCTCCTCTTAACCTTCCAGCACCGGGCAGGTGTCAGGCCCTATACTTCATCTTACGATTTTGCAGAGCCCTGTGTTTTTGATAAACAGTCGCCTGGACCTCTTCACTGCGGCCCCGATTGCTCGGGGCGACCCTTCTCCCGAAGTTACGGGTCTATTTTGCCTAATTCCTTAGCCATGAATCTCTCGAGCACCTTAGAATTCTCATCCCAACTACCTGTGTCGGTTTACGGTACGGGTACTAAATACCTGAAGTTTAGAGGTTTTTCTTGGAAGCCCTTAGGCGCACTATCACTTCAACCGAAGTCTCCGTGTACTATCGTATTTCACCAAAACCTACGGATTTGCCTATAGGTCTTATAGCTAGGTACTTTAACGAACTATTCCGTCAGTTCGCGGCGCTTTCATCACTCCGTCACCCCATCACAGTATTCAGTAGTACGGGAATATTAACCCGTTGGCCATCGACTACCCCCTTCGGGTTCGCCTTAGGTCCCGACTAACCCACAGCTGATTAGCATAGCTGTGGAAACCTTAGTCTTTCGGTGTGCGGGTTTCTCGCCCGCATTATCGTTACTTATGCCTACATTTTCTTTTCTAACCAGTCCAGCACCCCTGACGAGATACCTTCAACCCTGTTAGAATGCTCCCCTACCACTTACAATAAATTGTAAATCCATAGCTTCGGTAATATGCTTATGCCCGATTATTATCCATGCTCGTCCGCTCGACTAGTGAGCTGTTACGCACTCTTTAAATGAATGGCTGCTTCCAAGCCAACATCCTAGCTGTCTGGGCAGACAAACCGCGTTCTTTCAACTTAGCATATATTTGGGGACCTTAGCTGATGGTCTGGGTTCTTTCCCTCTCGGACTTGGACCTTAGCACCCAAGCCCTCACTGCTAGAGAACATTATATAGCATTCGGAGTTTGTCAGGAATTGGTAGGCGGTGAAGCCCCCGCATCCAATCAGTAGCTCTACCTCTATATAACTTATATCTAGCGCTGCACCTAAATGCATTTCGGGGAGTACGAGCTATTTCCGAGTTTGATTGGCCTTTCACCCCTACCCACAGGTCATCCGAAGACTTTTCAACGTCAACCGGTTCGGACCTCCACACTGTGTTACCAGCGCTTCATCCTGCCCATGGGTAGATCACACGGTTTCGCGTCTAACACTACTGACTAAAGCGCCCTATTCAGACTCGCTTTCGCTACGGATCCATACCTGAAGTACTTATCCTTGCCAGCAACGTTAACTCGTAGGCTCATTATGCAAAAGGCACGCCGTCACCCCACGAAAGGGCTCCGACCGCTTGTAAGCGTATGGTTTCAGGATCTATTTCACTCCGTTATTCACGGTTCTTTTCACCTTTCCTTCACAGTACTGGTTCACTATCGGTCTCTCAGGAGTATTTAGCCTTAGCGGATGGTCCCGCCAGATTCAGACAGGGTTTCACGTGCCCCGCCCTACTCAGGATACCACTATTTATTATACTCGTTACCCATACGGGACTATCACCCTCTATGGTGTTACTTTCCAGTAACTTCCGGTTCCTTGTACATAAAATGTCGTGGTCCTACAACCCCAAAATTGCCGTAACAACTTTGGTTTGGGCTAATCCGCGTTCGCTCGCCACTACTTACGGAATCACTTTTGTTTTCTTCTCCTCCGCCTACTTAGATGTTTCAGTTCAGCGGGTTTGCCCACCTATCGGTGTACTATGTCTTCAACATAGTGGGTTGCCCCATTCGGATATCTACGGATCAAATCTCATGTGCAGATCCCCGTAGCTTTTCGCAGCTTATCACGTCCTTCTTCGCCTCTGAGAGCCTAGGCATCCCCCATACGCCCTTATTTTGCTTATTGTACTTATAATTATGCCTAATGATAAACATAATTACGTGTTCTTTCTACTTTTTGTATTTTCTTATCTCAATATGTCAATGAACTTTATATCCCGCACTTGATGCGGGATCTCATCTTTTACGATGAGATTCCTGTTTTCACAGAAATGCTGTGGAGAATAACGGAGTCGAACCGTTGACCTCCTGCGTGCAAGGCAGGCGCTCTAGCCAGCTGAGCTAATCCCCCATT
>NZ_JBBYHU010000060.1:0-4748 GCF_038289905.1 Flavobacterium flavipallidum
TCCTGAGCTAAAGCAGTCTGCCCATAAATTAAAAAAGCTATGATAGCCAAATAAAATTGTAATTCTTTTTTCATACTAAATTATTTATTATTTATAATACATTAATTTAATCCAACTTCTAATTATTACAAAGATTGTTTTATCTCCATGCGTCAAAACAAATATTCATAACACCACACATTATTATTAAAAACATCAGGAACAAAATCCTAGTTTACCAACAATATTTTTTTAGAGGCTCACCTCTACTGCTTTTTACACAACATTTTTAATTAACAAAACATTAAGAATTGTAGTCAAAAAACAAATGTAAAATAAATTGACAATCAACGCAACCGATTGTTGGTTTGTTTTTTAAAAAAATACAATTAAATTTTACTTTATGTATTTTTATAGCTTTTAAATTACAATTAAATTAATTTTAATCATAAAAAACAACACAATTAACACCGAAGACAACACAAAAAACACCTGCTTAATACCAAATCATATTCCTAAGCCATAGAAAAAAACTTAATTTTGTTAACAAAGATTAACACTTCGAAAAAACCAAATCACAAAAAAACATACCAACTTTAGATTTACTTAAAATCAGATTGATTCTTAAACAACATCATATATTTTTTTTTAAAGAATTATTTTAAGAGTTTCATTTGAAACGAACTAAAATGACAATTAAGATAGTAACACATCTATACACCTTACGAATATTGAACTACTCTGCACTTACTCTTCATTCGAGACAGTAACTCTGCAAACAAGAAGCTAATTCAATTTGAAGTAATTTTTTTTTGATTATTGACTTATTCTGTTTGCATTTTATATAATTAATACCATCACCCTCCCTAAACATCAGGAATCAATTTTTATCATTTTATTTGTTTTGAGATAATATAAAGCAAAAAAGGATGAGCATTATTACTCATCCTTTTTTAAATTATTATTTTTTTTAACATCTTAGGAATAAAAAAATCAAGATATTGTAAAAAAGTACAATACGAAAAAGCAACTCTTTTACAAGTTACTTTTCTTCGTTTTATGTATTGCAAAAGCTACAATTAGTAGTTCATTCTTAATTTATTACCATGCATAAAATAAAATGCTGGTGCTTCCTGTTTTACTCTAAAAGAATATTCGCCTTTAATTGAGAAAGAGGATAGCAAATAAAAACAAAAGACATAAAAATGTGTATTAATTTTAGAAACATAAAATTATTTTATTAGTAATTGTATTGCTTCCCACAAAGTTCCAATTACACATATCGCTAAAACAAAAATTACAAGACGTAATGAGAATTTAGTTCTTGCTATATTTACTTTATCGTTATTTTTTCTAAATTACTCATATATACAATGTAAAATCCTCCCCCTATTAGTAAATAAGAAAAAGATTTTATAAACAAAAATAAAATGTATTTCATTGTTTTTTTTATAAAACAAATGGAATCATTTTGCGTTTCCATAAGCTTATTTAATGCCTTCATTTATTCCGTCAAGAGCAATATCTAATTCAGCTACAAGAGCAATATGCCTTGGTAATATTTCATTTAACGGTAATAGTAACATCGTCTAAATTAATAGCATCATCATGCAAAACATTAAAAACATTCATTGAAAAAGTCAGGACACTTTGCGCAGCCTGGATGATCATAATAATTACAATCTTACTTTTAAAATCAATTACTCAAATCTCTTGTTACAAACCTTCTTAACTGGAAATTTATTTAAAATTGTTATTGAATCTTATAATTTCTTTATTCTTAGATTCCTGAAAACTTTTTTTAATATTTTCTTTCGTTATTACTCCCTCCATAAATTCTTCTTCTATTTGATTATAAAATGAATCTTTAAGAATTTCTTTTTCTAATTCAAACGAATCTAAGTATATTTTAAGCGCATCAGTTGGTTCAAAATAATATATAAATTGAGCGGGAATATTTTTTAAGTATTCATATAATATTTTTTTGCAACCACTCTTTCTTAGTAACTCATAGCAAATATTATGATTTGGGGAATTAGTTAACTGAATTTTATATATAGACGAATCAAGTTTTTCACCATATCTGTAATAAGCTCCTGCTAAATAAGAATAAAATTGATTTTTTGTTTCAAATTTATTACCAACTAATTCGTCTTTATCCCCATAAAAACTATTTAGTTTTTTAGAAAGTTCATCAGAATACATTTCACAATGATTTGATTTTTCAAAAATGGTATCAACAGTAATATTTAATTTTACCTTAATATATAAAGTCAAATAATTTACCAATGGTTTCTCAAAAGGATAATATCTGTCAACTTGCTTTTCTCTTTTAACATAATAAAAATGCCCATTATAGTCGCTTAATGTTCCCAATACAAAATAGACAGGGTCAATTGAAACTGTTTGTTTTGTCTTCGCCAAAATAGTATTGTCTGTTTTTTTCTCAATTTGAGAGAAAGTCAATTCGCCTACTAAAAGGAATATTATTATTAGTAGTTTTTTTTTCATTTATTCTGTTTTTTGGTTGACTTTTTAGAGTTTATCCTCCTCAACCATTACATCAACAAGATACCCAAATATTTCATATTCAATAGGGCTTTCTTTGCTATTGCTTTAGAGTACTCCAGGCAAACAATAATCAAATGTTTTAATACCATTTTTATAGATTGCAAAATAAATTACGCCTAATAAATGTTCATTTAATGAAATGCTATAGGCACTTAAATATCTTTTTACATCAGCTTTAGGGACAAAATTGACGAATATTTTATCTAATATAGACTTGTAATTTACAATTCTGGTGGTTGCAATTGTAGTTTCACCCACTCACCCAATTTCTATATTATAATAAGTATAATTGTTATCTATTTTATTAATAACAGCTACTTCACCTGCTTCTAAAATAATCCTTGCCTGCTAAACTCGGATACTTCTACTAGTTCATTTTTTTATTTGAATTGGCTAGGATCTTTTGCGTATTTTTTCTTTTCAGAACGTGTCATTTCTTGAAGTAAAATTGATTCATCGAAAGATGCCATATATTCTTTATTAGGTTCAACGATTGTTAGTCCATCTGTTGTTAAAAATCTGGGAGTTATAAAATTATAGTAACCCGAGTAATCTTTATACGTTCGTTTTTCACTATTGCTAATATTTTCATAATTAGACAAATAATAAATACTGAAATCAAATCTATAATTATTTGTTGTCTTGTCAAATAATTGAACTAACCCTAATTGTGTTTGAGGATAAACAGTTTGTCCCAATTTCACTTTAATGGAATTTATTTGAAAACCTTTGTATGATGCAAGTGTCCCATCTTCATGTTCAACTATTATATAATTTCTTTTGCTGGTATAATTTTTTTTTATAGAAGCATCATCATTATATTCGTTAATTATTTTAACAACAATTCCTTTTCGCATACTAAAAATAGTATCTGCACTTTTAAGATTAACGACATAAGATTTCCAATTTTGTGGTTTTTCTGCTCCAAAATATTTTTCACCAATATTAACAGCTTCCTGAATTTTTACTTTTTCCCCTGTTTTAAAGGGGAGAAAGTATTGAAATAAACTATCTGTCTTTGGGTCTGGTACCCCTATGATAGTATTAAATTTATAAGAATAGCTTATTGTTTGTTGGGCATCAATTGGTTTGATATTTAATAATCTTCCAGAAGAACCTGTAATTACTCCTCTGTATACCTCTGCATAACAGTTTCTGACATCTGATAATTCTAAAAACAGATAATAACTTCCAGGTATTTTTTTCTCATAATTCAAATTAACGCTGTTATCATTATTTACGGTTCTATTTATCGTAATATTTTGATCTTGAGCAAAAGAATAATTATTTATAGCTAACAATATCAAGCAAATAATAGCTTTTTTTAGTTTGATTCTAGTTAAGTTTTTCATCTAATTTATGTTTTAAAAAGTGCTTATATACCTATAATTATACTTTTTTATTATTGGTTATTCAGCAACCCATTTTAATTAAAATTATAAAATGAGTATACTCTTTTTAGTAACGTTTCCACTTGTTTTTATAGTTTCATCAGGTTGACTTCCACCAGTACTTATTTCAACTTTTCCATTAAAATGGAACACTTTCCCTTGTAGAATTTATATTTGATTTTCCTTGTATAAACCTTCCGTCGAGGCAAAAATCAACAATAATACTATAAGTATTCTTCTCATATATTTATCTTTTATAAATTGCAATTAGTAATTCTCTGGAAAACAAAACATTTGTAAATCATTTTTTTGAAATACACATTTCCCATCTACTTAAAAATACATCAATTATAAATCCGTAACTGGATTGTATTTAGGCACCAAAATTTTCATTACAGCCCAAGCAATAAGATACGACACAGCACAAATAACGAACATAATAGTATATCCTGTTTGAATATGCCCTAAACTTTCATAATAATCAAATAAATAGCCTCCTAATTTAGAAACTAAAACTCCACCTATTCCACCAGCCATACCTCCTATGCCAATGATAGTTCCAATAGCTTTTTTAGGAAACATATCAGATACCGTTGTAAAAATATTAGCCGACCATGCCTGATGAGCCGAAGCGCCAACACCTATCAACAAAACCGGAATCCAAAAACTAATATGACCTAATGGCTGCCTTTACTTTGTATTTGGTAAAAAACATTAAATTTATTCAAAGGAAAACAGAGGTGAACTATCATGTCTGCAAAGCTTGTGACTTATTTAGCGCATTAGTCCTCTGTCTTCTCCTTGAAT
>NZ_JBBYHU010000061.1:0-4056 GCF_038289905.1 Flavobacterium flavipallidum
TCTAATTCTTTAACTGTAAAGCTTTCTGTACCAGAGCCAAAAACAAATTTATCTATCTGTATTCCATTTTCTCTGCCTCCTATTTGGAACGTTTGCGTAAATGCACCATCAACAACATTAAATGAAACAGGTGTTTCTCCACCATTATATTTAGATAAATTTATCCATTTCCATTGCCCTGAACCAACTGTTCCAGCCGTACCTACAATATCAGTTTGAACAGCATATCCTACCCCTCCTAAATTATTACTCATCACCCATTCATTAGCATCAGCCAATGAATTCAATGAACCAAATAATTTACCATAATAAAAGCTATCATCGCTCGCACCACCAGCTCCAATCCATACTTTTGCATACAAGTCATAAGTTCCAGGCTTTTCAAATGTGACAGTATATGAAATAACTTTAGAAGGATCCCCTGGATAATTTGAATTTATTGCATCAGTTTTTGAAGTAACATAAACAACCTCTGATGCTGTTAAGGCATCCCAATCAGAACCTAATACACCTAATTCTGCCTGAAAAGGAATAGCCGTTTTTATATTTACCTGCGCTACAGCACTCAAAGTTTCAACTGCATTATTATCAATTGCCTTGATTTTATAATAATTTGTAACAGCCTGTGTTGTATTGTCCAGATAGACGTAATTATTATTACTACCATTATTAACAGCATTTACATTTGAAATACTAGTATAATTAATACCATCAGTACTTTTTAAAACTTCATATCTTAAAAGATTTCTTTCATCTGCTACATTCCAAGAAACCTGAATTTGGGAACTATTTTTTTGAACAGCATCAACAGAAACAAATGAAAACGGAAGGACAGTTTTAGTCAATATAATCTTGTCGATATTAATAATTGCACCAGCTGTATTTGCTTTTAATTCGATTGTATTGTTTGTTCCTTGATTAAGATTTATTTTCTGATTAAAGATCGCATAAGTAGATTCACTTCCTGTAGCAGGAAAAGTCGGGGTACTTATTTTTGTACCATTTACAAATATATCCACCAAATTAACATTTGCTAATGCTGCATATCTAATATCCAAATCATAACTCCCCGCCACCTCAACATTAACAACCTTAAATTTAACTGAGGAATTTGAAGATGTCGTACTCGAAAACCTAACAAATCCTGTTCCATGATAAGCAATTGGCAAAGGAGTAGAATTCACCGACGCAGGAGAAGTTACAATTGCACCTTCAGCTTCATATTGCTTCTCACCAGTATAAGCTATTGGCGACATAGGAGAAACTACAGCTACAGCTGCAGGAGCCGTAGCTCTATCTGTAGCAATACCTGAACAATCGATTGAAATATCTACAGGTCCATTATGAACTACAGTTAATGTATAAATTCCGTTCGCCCAACTAACACTAGCAGTACTTGCTTTATGACTTCCACGATCTGTAAGAGTATAAACCGGTTGACTAGTACTACCATTTACTTTAATCACACTTGTACGGAATGTTCCGTCAGGCGGATTAGTAGCATACTGTGGCAATATAGTAGTTTGTAGTCTGTACCAAGAAAAATCATCAGGATAATCTGTCCAAAGATGATTTTTATCTGTTCTATAATTATTTAGATAAATCTGAATCTTATTAGCAGACTCATTAATAACACTAAATGTATGAGGTTCATAGGACAACTGAACACTAGTACAAGTATTATACTTTAAAGGAATAGTTGCTGATGTTGGAGTATTTGTATTCAACCATGGATTGTATGCGTACAAACTATTATTAAGCCTGCTTACATACATATCTCCAGTAGATACCTCAGGATAAAGACTATTAAACTGAGTTACTTTTTGCGCTTCAGTTGACCAAAGCGTTTGATACTGTGACTTCTTTACGAAAACTGTACCTAGAGAAAATAAAGAAATTTCATCTGCACTATCAGAATACAATTGAGGAATTGTTGCGTAGCGCCCAGATTTCTTAAACCAAGTTCTGTTATTAATCAACATTCCATCCGTACCATCCGTAGCATCCATAGCATAAAGACCAGAGAAAAGTGTATTGGTCGTATTTGCATCTACATCGTTAACAAAAACCACTTTCGTTCGGGCAGCTACTTCATTAACGGTAGGAATACGAATAGTTCCATCCTTTACTTTACGTAAAATATCAGCAATCATATTATCAAAAGCAGGCAATTTATAGTGGCTATAAAAAGTTGACATCCACGGAACCTCAGGACCATCAATAACCGTAGCGCCTGTTACCATCATTTGTTCCACAATTGGCACTCCCATTACAGCCTCAGGACAAGCAAAAAGAGATCTGTTCCCATCAGGATTTCTTTCAGGTGCTTCTGCACCAAAAATCTGACCTTTACCTGACCACCCCCAAGAATACATATCATAACGAATGGCATAATTAGCTGCATGTCCAGACAAAAAAGCCCCCAAAGCACCACTTTCGTTATCATAATATCCATATGAATTAGTAAACTTATTACCATAGATCATATTTGCCTTATACACTTTTGTTGCATTGGCAAAATCTGCACTTGCTTTAAATTTTGAAATCGTATTAAATCCGGCATTTGAAATAGAGAAACAATCATTTACATATAAATAGCCCCCGTACTTATGCCCCATTTCTAATAAATTAGTAAACAGGTTGAGCCTTTGCGGAAAAGTGCTTGAGTCAAATCCCCAAGACTGTTCACAGAAATTATAACCAATGAAATTAGGATACTTAATATACAAAGATTCATATGCACTTAAATTAGTATCTGTTGCAAAAGCATTCTGAATACCACTACTAGCCTGAACCATAGCCCACATTCCATTTTGCGCACAGGTATTCAACCAGGATTCAGCACAATCAAAACCACGATCACCCAGAATTGAAGTAGACATAGATATATTTATCACTACAAAAGGACGTATATCCATAGGTATCAAATCAATCACTTCCTGAGGTTGATCAGTCCAAGCATCAACATGGATTAAATACATAGGACTAGTTGGAGAAAGAACTCGTCTCATTGACGCTATTGGTAAACTAGGATTGCTGTTAATCGTAAAAGAGAAAGGACTTGATACTGCAGCATAATAATTACTATCTGCAGCCACTGATGCTACTACACTATAAGTACCAGCCATAACCGGACGCTTACTTGATGGTCCATAAGAAGTACTACCTGTACCTGTATAAGTATAAGTAACTACCCCTGTAGAACCCGAAACTGTAGCTGCATTAGGCCCCTGTGGCGCCCCATTATAATCATAAGAACTAGCTCCTGTTACCGTTATGGTTGAGTTTCCTATGATAGTGGATTTGAATTTAATATCATCATATAGATACCCCATAGTTCCGCTCCCTATGCCATAGACCAACTGGGTACTACCCGATGTATATAAATTTGAAGTATCTGTATAGGTTGTTCCAACCGTAAAGGTCACACCATCCATAGAATACTCAAATTTGAGTACATTTCCTGTAACAGAAGCACGAAACCAACAAGCCTTGTTAACAGCAAAACCAGCTATAATTATAGCTCCACTATCTTTTAAATTTGAAATAGATGTTGCACTTGAAGAATTCAGGATTCGAAAATTAACAGAGCCCGTAGTTGCATTATTTTGCACCATGAAAAAATAGCCCTGCTTTATTCCTGTCGTATAACCTCCCGTTCCACTAGCTCGCAACAAAAAACCTTTTTTGAAACTGGTATTAGCAGTTGTAATATACTCTTTCCATGTTACACTATAATCAGAACCACTTGGAAAAGAAGTTAAATTGGCTACCCCTGTTTGATTTGGAGAACCAACCGTTTTTGGACGAAGTACAGTAGTTGTGTTAGCATCACTATTATCTGTTAAACCCGCAACAGAAACAGCTTCTACAGTACCTGAAGCAGAAGCAACACCAACTAAAGGTGTCGCCGAATTAAAATCATAAATAACCTCCTGAGCTAAAGCAGTCTGCCCATAAATTAAAAAAGCTATGATAGCCAAATAAAATTGTAATTCTTTTTTCATACTAAATTATTTATTATTTATAATACATTAATTTAATCCAACTTCTAAT
>NZ_JBBYHU010000062.1:0-3692 GCF_038289905.1 Flavobacterium flavipallidum
GAAGAATCGCAATGGAACTTAGAGATATGATTACAGCGATTTTGATAATATTCGCAGGTGGAAATCCTGATAAAGTATTTAAAACATAAAAAAAATGGCCAGAATTTCTTCCGACCATGACTAGGTTAATACCAGCGTTTTTTGTTTTTCTTTGAAGCATCGGATTTTCTTGATTTATTAGAACTTCCGCTTCTGTTATTGGTTTTAGGTTTGGCTTCCGCTTTATCAGGACTACCTGAATGCCATGGATAAGGATGGTCAGAGATAGTTTTTACATCTACTTTGATTAATCTTTGAATGTCTTTCCAATAGCCGTGTTCGTCTTTACTACAAAAAGAAATTGCAATTCCCACATTACCTGCGCGTCCTGTTCTTCCTATTCGGTGAACGTAAGTTTCAGGAATATTAGGCAAATCAAAATTAATAACATATGGCAATTGGTCAATATCAATACCTCGAGCAGCAATATCAGTTGCGATTAGTACACCTATTTCTTTATTTTTAAATGCATCTAAAACTCTTTGTCTGGCATTTTGTGATTTGTCACCGTGAATTGCTTCGGCGGCCACATTTTTTTTACGCAAAGCTTTTACAATATTGTCGGCACCATGTTTTGTTCTTGCAAAAACCAATACATCGCTAAGGTTGTCATTTTGAAGTAAGTTGTAAAGCAGGTTTCTTTTTTCTCCTTTTTCAACAAAATAAATGCGTTGCTCTACTTTTTCCGCTGTTGATGAAACGGGCGTTACAGTTACAGTCTCAGGATCAGTCAAAAACATTTCAGCTAATTCTCTGATGGCAATTGGCATTGTGGCAGAGAAAAATAAAGTCTGTCTGTTTTTAGGCGTCAGTTTTACAATTTTCTTGACATCATTCACAAATCCCATGTCCAGCATTTGATCTGCTTCATCTAAGACCAAGGTATGTAGATGGTCTAAGTTTACAAATCCTTGTTTATGTAAATCTAATAATCGTCCCGGAGTGGCAACCAAAATATCCACACCATTTTTTAAGGTATCTACTTGCGGATTTTGAGAAACTCCTCCAAAAATAGTGAGTTGCGTCAGATTGGTGTATTTAGCATAGGTGTCAAAGCTTTGACCAATTTGTACAGCTAATTCTCTTGTAGGTGTAACAACCAGCGCACGAATTTGTTTCGGTTTTTTTGATGAACCTACAATGCGATGCAATTGATGTATAATTGGTATGGCAAAAGCTGCTGTTTTTCCGGTTCCGGTTTGCGCACAACCTATTAAATCGTTTCCTGCCAGAATAAGCGGAATAGCCTGTTCCTGGATAGGTGTTGGGTTGGTATAACCTTCTTCAAAAACCGCTCTTTGAATACTTTTTGAAAGTGATAATTCTTCGAATAACATATGTTTGGTATTAATTATTCTGTAAGTGTTACAGTAATAAGTGCGGCAAAGATAGTATTAATATTCCGGATGCTGGTTTGTAGTTTGAATTCGGTGTTAGTACAACAGCTGAATAATCTGATTTTGTATTAAATAGTATTTTTATTCAAATTTGATTTTATAAAGTCGGTAACTAAATAACCAATCAATTTCCCAATTAAGTGGTTGTTTTTGTCAACGTCCAAATCGGGTGCGCCTTCGCAAATGTGTAAATAACTCGCGTTTTTATTTTTTGCAAAAAAGGAAACAAATTGACGTAATTCCTCAACTGAAAAACCACTTAAAGTCATAGCGCTACTGGCAATATTCGGAATTGCATCCAAATCTACTTCGATACCAAAAGAATCATTTTTAATAAATTCTAAAGCACTCATCATTTCCTGAGTGAAGTTTTTTTCTTTACGGATATTGATGCTATCGTAAGTATTGTATCGTACGCGGTCGTCAATTTTTTTGATAATATCGAGTACATTTTTAGAAGTATAGTTTTCGTGTAAACCGAAAACAAAATATTTTTTCAAAAAACCTTCTTCATAAGCATACGAAAAACCATTTCCGCTATGGCGACCTTCTAAAATTCTAAAGTCAGAATGAGCATCAAAATTTATTGCGTTAATAGGTTTTCCTTTTGCCAGAGCTGTTCCTTTAATATTTCCATAGGAATTATTATGTCCTCCGCCAATGATAATTGGAATTTTACCAAGTTTGACTATGCTGAAAATAATATGAGAAACATCTTTGTCAATTTTTTTTACAAGCTGACTTAATTTTACACGGTCGTCAATTTTTTGAAAGTCTAAATTCTCAACTTCAGTCATTTCTTCGGCGACATTAATTTGTCCCAAAACAATGATTTGGTTACCTTTACAAAAACGGTTGTGCTGAATATTAGCGATACTTTTAATGGCTTCGTTCCAGGCTGAAGCTGCTCCTGGTCTTCCAAAATTAGCTCTAATACCTATGTCTTCGGGAATACCCAATAAAACATATTTAGCTTCGGTATTTTTTATAAAGGAAATTGGGTTAGCGCCCACAGGAACGGTTAACATTTTTTCCCCAAACTTTATTTCCCCACTTCTATGATTCGTTACTTTAGCAAGATCATGATTTGTGAAAGGTAGAAATTTGTCCATTGGTACAAGAAAATTTTTTAGACAAAAATAATATAAATTATTAAAGGACGTTATATGTTAAAATTATATTGTTAAATTTGATTATTAAAATTCAAAAAACCTTAAAAAATGGAAAACAAGCAAAGTAGTACAGGTCTAAAGGCAGTTATTGCTGTATTAGCAGTCTTATTAGTAGGAAGTCTAGTTTATATATTCAAGTTGTCTTCTGATACTGAAAAAGTTCAAACCGTTTTAACTACAACTGTAAGTGAAAAAGAATCAGTATTGAAAGATTTAGAAGAATTAAAAGCGACTTATGATGCTGCAATTGCTGAAAATACTTCAATGTCTGATGAATTAATTCAAGAGAGAGATAAAGTGGTAAGTTTAATGGCAGAAGTTAAACAATCTAAAGGTGATTTATCTGCTTTTAAAACAAAAATGAATCTTTTGCAAAATAAGATGAAAGCTTTAATGGCTGAAAATGAAGGTTTGAAAAAAGAAAACACAGTAGTTAAAGCACAACGCGATAGTACAGCTGTAGTTTTGAACGAGTCAAAAAAATACAACGAAGCTTTAGTAGGTCAAAATGACGAATTAGCTAAAGTAGTTGAAAAAGGCTCTAAGTTAACTGTTTTAAACATTCAAAGCTCAGCTTATAAAGTTAGAAGTTCTGGAAAAGAAATTGAAACGGATAAAGCAAGAAGAACTAATATGCTTAAAATTAGTTTTACTATCGCAGGAAACGAGATTGCTAAGTCAGGAGACAAAACGTATTATGTACAGGTGATTGACAGTAAAAGCAATGTTTTAGGTCAAAAGAAAAGTGAAAATTTCGATGGCAAAGATTTAACTTATAGTTTTACAAGTACTGTAAAATATGAAAATAAAACGGTTCAGGTTTCTGAGAATTTACCAGGAAAAGATTTTCAAAAAGGCACCTATTTCATCAATGTTTTTGATAAAGGAGAATTGGTTTCTAAATCAAGTTTTGATTTGAAATAGTTTTTTAGAATTAGATATAAAAAAAGAGGAGTAAAGCTAGTCATGGTCGGAAGATTATTCTTCCGACTTTTTTTGTTATATAAGTCATATAAATCAATAATTCGATCCATAATTTTATGTGTTTATATTGCTTAAATGAATGAAATTTCTTATATTTATA
>NZ_JBBYHU010000063.1:0-2436 GCF_038289905.1 Flavobacterium flavipallidum
GAGCATCATCGGAAAAAAGATGATAATGAGAATTCAAATTTCATTCTCGAATGAAAGAAAAAGAGGGACTTTCAGTCCCTCGTAAAAACCAACCTCTGCACTTTCAGTGCAGAGTGGTTTAGTAATTAGAAAGATCAAAATACATGCTATTTTGTCCTTGAAGTGTCTTAGAATTATTTAAATAGATGAAATCAGGAGTTGTTTTTTCAGGAAGAATCAATTTAGTCGTTCCGGTAATTTTTCCGATGGCTGTACTTAGTAAAGGTTCATTTGGATCGCCAAGAACTCCCATTGTTTTTATTCTTTCGGTCAGTTGATAATCTGGTTTTAGACCTACATATGAATAATCACCAAAACCAACTGCATTTACAGAGTTGGCTACAATAAGCTGCATTGCATAGCGATGGTTTGGATTGATATTAGTTTTCGTAAATGTAGGGGAATCGTAAAGCGTAACGGAAGCTACATTTTTTCCGTAAGTATAATCACCTATTTGAACTACATTTATATATGGATCAAGACCATTTACGATGAGTTCGCTGGCTGAAGCGGTACTTCTTGTTGTTAAAACATAAACTGTAGAAAGATTTATACTGTTGAGAGATTTACCGTTTAAGGTACTTACAAAAGTATATTTTCGGTTAAGAAAGGATTTTTTAGCATTATATGCTAATTCGCTAAAAATTTTCCCTGTAAATTGACCTGTTATCATACTCGCTAAACGAGCAGCTGTAGGAACTAATCCACCCCCATTGTATCTTAAATCTAAGACCAAATCAGTAATGCCTTCAGATTTAAAATATCCAAAAACATCATTAAGTTCAGATTCAGAAGAAGAGTAGAAGCCATTATACATAAGGTAGCCAATTTTATGTGTACCATTTGTAATTACTTTTTTAATTAAAATGGGGTTTTCAGCCAAGGTTGTTTTGGTTAAATCAAGTGTTTTTCCGTTAGGGGTAATTATCGGATTATTATTGGTGTCATAGGTTAAATCAGCTAGACTCACGCTGTAATTTTCATTGGAACTAAAAAATAGATTGACATAATTATCTAAGGTCAAAGGGATATTGTTGACCGCATAAATAATTTCCCCGCGTTTGATATTTTTAGTTGAAGCATCAGAGTTAGGGATAATATATTTTACATAGGCAATAACTTGATCGCTTGTTGATGAAAGGCGACTAAAACCAAAAACAACACCATTGTTTTTAGAAGTGCCACTTAATTCTTGTTCCAGAGTAAGATAATCGCTTACAATCCAACTGTTGCGATCTACAGCACCATACTGTGTTGCATCATCAGAGCCTGGGGGACGATACAATAAATTTTGAAATAAATCTTCGGGAGTATATTGTTCTAAAAAATTATAATATTCTAAGTTGTTTTGAAATCTCTTATCACTTAAATCCGGAACATTGGCTTGCCATAAATACAGTTCGTTAAGCCCTCTCCAAATGAATTTTTGAACATCTAATTCAGTAGACTCAGGTAATTTGTCATCATAATCCTGACAGCTATTTAAGGAAATGAAAGAGACAAAAAGCAGGATTAGTTGTTTAAATGGTGTTTTCATTTAGCTTAAAATTAGTGCTGTTTTTTGTAAAAATACTATCTTTAATTTTATTTAGGCTTTTTAGCCAATTGAAAATTGCCCATAAAGTTAAGTAATTTACTTTTTGTGATTGAAAATCAATGGGTTGGTTTTTTGGCATAAAAATGGTAAGAGTTATTTAAAGTAAGAATGTGATTTAATATAAATATATAAAAAATGAAAAAAGTATTTGTTACGTTGTTTTTTGTTCTCGCTTCTGGTTCGTTCTACGCACAAGCGGTTTTTGATCAATTTAACGGTAAGGAAGAGATTGTATCAGTTGTTGTAAACAAAAAGATGTTTGAGTTGATGAGTAAAGTTAAAGTAGATGCTTCTGATAAGGAAACACAGCAATATTTGAAACTTATTCAAAATTTAAATGATTTGAGGGTTTTTTCGACTACTAATAAAGCAGCTGCCCTAAAGATGAAGGAAGTAGCTGATACTTACATAAAATCTTCAGCATTAGAGGAATTGAAAAAAGTTAATGAAAAAGGAAAGCAAATAACCATTGATGTAAAGAGATCTGGAAATGCTAATCAACTTAATGAATTTGTAATGTTTATTGAAGATGATGCAAATGGTATTAATCGCTCAGTATTAATGTCTTTGACAGGGGTTTTTAGTTTGAATGATATCCCGGTTTTGACTGATAAAATGCAAATTCCGGGAGGAACAGAGCTTAAAAAGCTTACGCAAAAGTAAATTAGATTTTAATAAAGACACTATCCTAAAAAGTGTGTAAGTTAAAAAAATAACGGGGTTTGACTTTTAATTAAAGTTGAACCCTTTTTTCAAATATAGTTAAGAACTGATTGAGGATTAATCCCCAGTTTTGGATT
>NZ_JBBYHU010000064.1:0-1662 GCF_038289905.1 Flavobacterium flavipallidum
GGCACATTCAGAAGTAATCTATCTTTTGAATAAAAATTAAAGAAAATGACCGATTTTAGATATCCATTATCGGTCATTTTTGCTTTTTGAGATTTTTCAAGATATAGTTTCGGCTAAAAAACAGATTTTTACTCTCAACAGGACACACTACTCCCATCAAAGTTAGTTTTCATTTTTTTTTTAGGCTACTAAACTTTTAAATTGTGAGTTGTAAATTCTTTTTCCAATTTCAAGAGCATTGGCGGTATGGATGCCGAAAAAGATCCAAAGTATCTCACTTTTTTGGGTTTTGGCTTTGATTTTTCTCAGATTGTAATGTTCTTTTTCTTTACCAAAACTTCCCTCTAAGCGTGTAGCACGCTCTTTTTTGATTTCTTTGGCTAAAATTTTACGTTGCTCTTCGTTTTTACCTGCTTTGCCTTTTCGGACAAAATCGGTTTGGATATTGTTTGAAGTGGTAAATGTCCGGTTTTTATTGGTGGCATAAATAGCATCTGCTCCCAGCATTTTTACTTTGGTTTTGGTCAGGTTTTGAGCGCAAAAGATACTGCTTTGCAGACGGGTTCCTTCGTTGAAAGCTCGATATTGAATGTGTTCAATAAAATTAATTCCGTCTATTTGAATTTTATTGACTTTGGCCCCAAACTCTACTTGTTTAACTTCTTTACCACGTACTATGGGACGAATGTAACTTTTACTGATGCTCACAATCCTATCGGGAACACTTTTTCCGGTTTTGAATATTTGTGCCTGTTGCTGATAAACTTTAGCTACAATGGCACGTTGTTGTTTGTATTTAGCAGTGGCTTCAAAGCTGTTTTGGTTCTCTATTTTGCTGAGTTCCCCATTGAGTTTGTACAATAATTTCAGGAGTCCACGAGTTACTTTAGTGCGGTATTTTGATTGCTTTTTTCTCTTTTTGGAATATTCATTATAGCGTCTGCACCAATCCAAATACTTGGTTCTGGGTAATTTTATTTTCAAAATCCGACATAAAGATTCTATTTGTTTATAGTTCCACTGAACACATTCCCAAAGCAATTTTTGGTTAGTTGGGAAACGCACTTCACTCTCATAACAAGTGGCATCAGTAAAGATTTTGTCCAAATCTTTCATGTAAGGAATCCAGGTCTTGGTCAATATTTCCTGAGATTTTCTAATGTTCATTGATTTGGAAAGTTCCATCCTGATTTGACTCACGATTTTAAAGTTGGTCAATGGTTGGTTAATAGGAATGAGAATATCGCAAAAAAACTGCATGAAAATATTACCGTTCAAAAGCTCTATGAGCTTTTTGTCTGAACAACCGTAGTAGTTTTTGAGCATCATTAGGGCAATTTTTCCCTTAGGACTAAAATAACAATGAGTCCCTTTTTTAGAATCTTTCAATTTGAAAGATTGGCTAAGCTCAGAAAAAGGCGTGGAAAGGTATATTTTACCCAAATCGGTTTTTAGAAATTGGTCGTAAAAACAATCAAAATCTTTATTAATGATAAAAATTGGAATTTCGTATTGAAATTCGCTTAAACGTACTATTTTTGGCATCACACTATAAAAGAAAACCCCGTTTTTGACTCCTTTTGAGCAATTTCGGGGTTTGTTTCTTCTAATATAATACCTATTTTTATGAAAAACAATAGATTGAGGTATTATGAATATGCC
>NZ_JBBYHU010000065.1:0-1617 GCF_038289905.1 Flavobacterium flavipallidum
AATTCGTCTGATAATAAATCTTCTTTTTTCATAAGACTGTGTAATATTTAAATTTAAACAAAAAAATAATGAGGTCGTAAAACCCCATTATTTTTTAATTACACAGTTTATGTTATAGTACCTAATATCAGCAAGTACTACAAATTGTAGTACCTCTAAGATACCAATAAAACTTATTTTTGAGTATTTTTAGTACTAGAAAAAATCACTTAGTTTTTAATAATCTGTTTTACTGTAATTTCATTTCCATTAATAATATTTAACAAATACATTCCAGTAGGTAATCTATCCAAATTCATTACTTCTGAAGTACTTTTCAAAGTTTGAGAAAGCACTTTCATCCCTAATGGATTGTATAATATAAGAGTAGCACCATTATGGACTTCATTTACTTTTACATTCAATAGAGTAGTAACTGGATTAGGATAAACGATTACGTCTTCTGAAGTATTTTCTTCACTTAAAACTTTAATAGAGTCTTTGCTTGTCATATAGCTGCATGAACCTAGTTTATCTCCATGATCTAAATGCGATTGAACTGCATTAGAACTCACACAAATTTCCTGACCATTATGGCAAATCATAACTTTTTCACCCGAGTTACCACACTGTACGTTTATGGTTTTAATCGCAATAGAAGCTGTTGTTTGACAACCTTTAGAGTCAGTTACTACAACAGTATAGATTCCCTCGGCTGATACAGTAATGTTTTTTGCCGTTTGATTTGTACTCCACTTATAAGTATAAGGTCCTGTACCTCCTGTAGGAGTCACACTAATACTAAGGGAAGTTGGACCATAACCAACATAAATGCTATTTTTCTCATCAATGACAGGATTTAGAGCATAAACATCAGAAATTACAGCAACTAATTGTATAGGATTAGTATCATCACAATCATTATTATTGTAAACTCCACAAGCTACAGGATTACCTGATCCTAAACCATCACCATCACTATCTATATATAATATAGCATTATCATCACAATCTAAATTATTAGAAGAATACCCCTCAGGAGCTACTGATGAGCATAACATAGCTGTTGCAGTCGATCCAAATCCATCTTTATCAGCATCAACATAGTATTGAATTGGCTGATGAACAGCAGCATCGTTATCATTACAATCGCTGTTGTTGGTAGCATAACCTTCAGGAGCAACATTTATTGTAAATAAAGCACTGGTAGTTGATCCAAAACCATCCTTATCTGTATCTAAATAATACGTTTTATTAACAGTTAACGATTGTGCAACTGAAGTTGCAGCATTGTAGATTTCATTACCTGATTGCGAAGCTGTAATTTCTGTAGAACCAGCACCTACAATATGAACCTTACCATTTAGAATTGTAGCCACATCTGTATTTGAACTGGTGTAACTTAAAACTAATCCCGAACTAGCTGTCGCTTCTGGATCAAAATCCGAATCTCCAATAGTTTTAGCCAACAAAACATTAAAGGCGATAGTTTGATTTCTCTTGCTTTCAAAATTCTCTAATTCTTTAACTGTAAAGCTTTCTGTACCAGAGCCAAAAACAAATTTATCTATCTGTATTCCATTTTCTCTGCCTCCTATTTGGAACGTTTGCGTAAATGCACCATCAACAACATTAAAT
>NZ_JBBYHU010000066.1:0-1444 GCF_038289905.1 Flavobacterium flavipallidum
TAGACTGCACCCAAAAGTTTAGACGAATTTATAATTAAATTTGATAATAATGAGCTCGATATTGTATCGGGCTCATTCCTTTTAGATTAAGTTTTATTCTCTCATTATTATAGTAATCTATATATTCGATTATTTCTTGTTTTAATTGATTGATAGAGCTGTATTTTTTAAGATAAAAAAGTTCAGATTTCAGGATTCCAAAGAAGTTTTCAATAATAGCGTTGTCAAGACAATTTCCTTTCCTGGACATGCTTTGTTTAATTCCTTTTTGCTTTAATAAGTACTGATATTGTTTCATTTGGTATTGCCATCCTTGATCTGAGTGCAATATCAAATTTGTGTTATTTGATATTTTCGTAAATGATTTTTTAAGCATGTTGACTATTTGATTAAAATGGGGTTTCTCAGATAATTCATAACTTATTATTTCTCCATTAAATAAATCAATAATTGGAGAGAGATACAATTTATTTCCTGAGACATTAAATTCAGTGACATCCGTTGCCCATTTTTCATTAGGTTTAACAGCCTTAAAATTACGTTGCAATATATTTGGGGCAATCTTCCCTTGTTTTCCTTTATATGATTTGTATTTCTTGATTCGTATTAAACTCTTTAATCCTAAAACTTTCATTAGACGCAATACTGTTTTGTGATTAATTATTATACCTTTTTGTTTGATTAATAAAGTAATTCGCCTGTAACCTAATCTGCCTTTATGATGGTTGAAAATCTGTTTAATTAATTGCTTTATCTCTTGATATTTATCTATTGACTGACATTTCTTTTCATAGTAATAATATGTACTTCTAACCATATTGATACAATTTAGTAAAAGATCTAAATCATATTTATGCCTTAATTCCGTTATGGTTTGAGCCTTTTGTTTTGATTGGCTTGTTCGGCTTGAACTAAGGCATTGAACTTTTTTAGAATTTCGTTTTCTGCTCGCAGATACTCTAATTCTTTTAATAGTTCTTCTTCTCTTGTTAAAGGTTTGTCTGTTTTTCTTTGTTTTCTTTTAAAATTCATAACAATTGGTCTGCCTTTGACTTTAGGTTTTAAGCCTGTTAAACCTTCCTCAGTATAACGAATTTGCCAGCGTCTTATAATAGAACTTGACGGAATATTGAACAACAAACAGGCTTTATTCAAAGATAGCGACTTGTTTATAATAGTTTTCAAAACTGCTAATTTAAACTCTGCGCTATAATTTTTATTTTTTTGTATTGGCAAAAGGCCTTCGTTGCCAAATTCAAGATAGCGACTAATCCAATCTTTAAGACCGGTTTTCCCAATACCATTTTCTTTTGCAACAACAGTTATTGCTTGATGCTTTTTTAAAACTTCATTTACACATCGAAGTTTAAAATCATAACCATACTTGACTTTTCTTTCCATAAAAATACCCCCAAATAGTGTCTAACTTTTTGGGGGCAGTGCA
>NZ_JBBYHU010000067.1:0-1308 GCF_038289905.1 Flavobacterium flavipallidum
TTTTAATTAAAGTTGAACCCTTTTTTCAAATATAGTTAAGAACTGATTGAGGATTAATCCCCAGTTTTGGATTGGCATCGACCATTTTTTGGTTGCTTCCCTCAAAGCCAAATATACGGATTTTAAAACAGCTTCATCGGTTGGGAATGATAATTTGTTTTTGGTATATTTTCTAATTTTTCCATTGAGATTTTCGATTAGATTAGTGGTGTAAATAATTTTTCTAATTTCAATTGGAAAGTCAAAAAACACGGTAAGTTCCTCCCAATTATCTTCCCAGGATTTTACAGCATAAGGATATTTGTGATTCCATTTACTAGCAAAATCTTCTAAAGCTCCTTTTGCCGCTTGTTTTGTTGGAGCATCATAAATTTGTTTCATGTCCTTGGAAAATTCTTTTTTGTCCTTCCAGACCACATAACGAGCAGAATTTCGAATTTGATGCACTACACATATTTGTGTCCCGATAGCTATCGGGAGTGATTCAGGGAAAACATTTTTAATGGTTTGAGTAAAGCCATTTAGATTATCAGTAGCAGTAATGAGTATGTCTTCCACGCCTCTTGCTTTTAAATCAGTAAGCACACCTAACCAAAAACTAGCACTCTCATTCTTTCCTAACCACATCCCTAAAACCTCCTTTTTACCGTCTCTATTGAGTCCAACAGCAAGATAAATAGTTTTATTAATAACCTTTGAATTCTCACGTACTTTAAAGACAATTCCATCCATCCAGACGATTAAATATACAGGATCTAAAGGACGATTTTGCCATGCAATAATATCATTAGCTACTGACTCTGTAATTCTGGATATGGTAGAAGTGGAAACATCAAAATTATAAACTTCACGAATCTGTTCTTCAATATCACTAACACTCATACCTTTTGCATAAAGTGAAATAATTACATTCTCTAAACCATCAACCATACTTTGACGTTTAGGGATAATCATAGGATTGAAAGAAGCTTCTCTATCCCTTGGAACCTGAATCTCTGATTCTCCAAATGATGTCTTTATTCTTTTATTAGAAAAGCCATTTCTGGAGTTGGTTGAACTTGATTTTTCATGTTTCTCATAACCTAAATGAGAATCCATTTCTCCTTTAAGAATAGCTTCTAAGCCTCTCTTTTGTAGTTGAGCAAGAAAACCATTAAGATCTTCTCCTGTTTTGAATTGTTTTAAAAATTCGTCTGATAATAAATCTTCTTTTTTCATAAGACTGTGTAATATTTAAATTTAAACAAAAAAATAATGAGGTCGTAAAACCCCATTATTTTTTAATTACACAGTTTATGTTATAGTACC
>NZ_JBBYHU010000068.1:0-1046 GCF_038289905.1 Flavobacterium flavipallidum
AACCCAACAGGCGACGGAACAACTTCGGTAACCGGATTAACAGCAGGTTCCTGGACTTGTACAGTAACAGACGCAAATGGATGTACAGCATCACAGAATTTTACTATTACTCAGCCAACAGCATTAGCTTTGACAGCTGCTTCACAAACGAATATTTCTTGTAATGGTGGATCCAATGGTGCTGCTGCTGTAAATACAGCTACTGGAGGTGCCGGTGGCTATACGTATAACTGGACACCAGGGAACCCAACAGGAGATGGAACAACTTCGGTAACCGGATTAACTGCTGGAACATGGACTTGTACCGTGACCGATGCAAATGGTTGTACTGCAACACGTAATTTCACAATTACTCAACCAACCGCTTTAGTGGCTACTGCATCTTCAGAAACCAACATTTCTTGTAATGGTGGATCCAATGGAGCTGCTTCAATTAGCACACCAACTGGTGGTGCTGGTGGCTATACGTATAACTGGACACCAGGGAACCCAACAGGTGACGGAACAACTTCGGTAACCGGATTGACTGCCGGAACTTGGACTTGTACCGTGACTGATGCTAATGCATGTACTACTTCGGTTAACTTTACCATCACGCAACCAACGGCCATTAGTGCCACTGCGGCTTCACAAACTAATATTTCTTGTAATGGTGGATCCAATGGTGCAGCCTCAATTAACACACCAACTGGAGGTGCCGGAGGCTATACGTATAACTGGACACCTGGAAACCCAACAGGCGACGGTACTACGTCTGTTACCGGATTAACTGCGGGAACATGGACTTGTACTGTGACCGATGCCAATGCATGTACTACTTCGGTTAACTTCATTATTACTCAGCCAACAGCATTAGCTTTGACAGCTGCTTCACAAACTAATATTTCTTGTAATGGTGGAGCAAATGGTGCTGCTTCTGTTAACGCAGCAACTGGTGGAGCAGGCGGATATACTTATAATTGGACACCAGGGAACCCAACAGGAGATGGCACTACTTCGGTAACCGGATTAACTGCTGGAACATGGACTTGTACCGTGACCGATGC
>NZ_JBBYHU010000069.1:0-1020 GCF_038289905.1 Flavobacterium flavipallidum
GAATTGGAGAAGAAATTAAAAGATGCTGAAATGGAACGAGATATATTAAAAAAAGCAATCAGCATTTTCTCCAAGAGCGGTCGATGAAATACCGATTCGTTAAGAATCATGAAAGCCAATTTCCGATTGAGAAAATGTGTTTGATATTAAAAATCAGTTCCAGTGGCTATTATAAATGGAAAAGCAGAAGTATTTCAGAAAGAGAATTGAAAAAGAATATGCTCAAAGAGAAAATCAAAACTCTTTATTTAGAATTCAAACAACGATATGGGAGTCCAAGAATTGTAACTGAGTTACGTTCTTTAGGCTATCAAATATCCCGCATAACTGTTGCAAAATATATGAAAGAGCTTGGCTTGAAAAGTAAATTAAGCAAGAAATTCAAAGTTACAACCAATTCAAAACACAACTATCTAATTGTTGATAATGTACTTAATAGAGAGTTTATGGTAACTCAGCCTTCAAAAGTTTGGGTGTCTGACATCACTTATATTCAGACCAAAGAAGGCTTTTTGTATTTAACAACTATAATTGATTTATATGACCGAAAATTAATTGGTTGGAGTTTGAGCAACACGATGACTACCAATGATACCTCGCTGGCAGCTTGGCGTATGGCAATAAAAAACAGACCTGTCAAAAAGGGATTAATATTCCATTCTGACCAAGGGGTGCAATATGCTACTAAGAAATTTGCTAATACCATTGAGTCTTATGGGGTAGTCCGAAGCATGAGCAGAAAAGGGAATTGTTGGGATAATGCAGTAGCAGAAAGCTTCTTTAAATCATTAAAAACTGAGTTGATTTACGGCAATAAACTTATATCAAAAGAGCAAATGAAACTGGAAATATTTGACCCGAGCGATAGCGAACAGGCGCAGCAATATATTGAAATCTGGTACAACAGAAAAAGGAGACATCGCGCTTTAAATTACAAAACAATCGAGGAATTTAATAATCAAAATATCATTTACAAAAATGTAGCTTAACTTAGACTGTAATTTTTATTTGCATATCCAT